>JANYFF010000380.1 GCA_025362825.1 Polaromonas sp.
CCGGCTCAGGCCACGACATCAGCAACTCCGCCAGCGAGGGGTCAATCCATTTCAGCGCATGCTCGCGCTGGTCTGACAGCACCGAGTAGCGCTGCCAGAACTCCGGCGGCAAGCCGTCCCAGCCGACTTCAGGGTACATCGCGAGCCAGCGCATTTCTTCTGGCAGGCTCGGGTCGGCAGTGGTCTGCAAAGTATCGGTGTACATCTGGTAGGCGCGTTTTTCAAGCGCCTCCTTCAGCGGACGGTTCATGATCAGCAGTGAGACGTCGTCGTTGATGTTGAGCTCTGCGCGCGCCCTGAGTTCTTCACCACGGATGTAGTCGCGTGAAGACTTGCCCCGCTCAAGCTTCCAGGGCTTGCCGCCCACCTTGCCAGCCAGCGAAAAGCCCTTGCCCTCACCCAGACCGGTGTAAGAAAACCCATGTGTCTCCGCCCACTCAGACACCGGGCTGGCATCTGCAGGCTTGTCAACGACGACTGCCCGAGGAGGCTGAGTAAAAGCTTTCTTGAACCGCTCAAACATGGTGATAGGTTTTCTTTTAAAGTCGAGCGGACATCATAGTATTAAAGGAAGAAAACGTGATCAAAGTTTACTCATGGCCCACCCCCAACGGCCACAAAATCCACGTCATGCTGGAAGAATGCGGCTTTCGTCTGGGCCGCGACTGGGAGGCCATCCCCGTCAATATCGGTACCGGCGACCAGTTCAAACCTGATTTTCTGGCGATCAGCCCAAACAACAAGATCCCCGCGCTGGTAGACCCGGACGGGCCGGACGGCAAGCCGATCGCCCTGTTTGAATCCGGCGCCATCTTGCTGTACCTGGCGGCCAAAACCGGCAAATTCCTGCCCAAAACCGACAGGCTTAAGTTTCAGGTGCTGCAGTGGCTGATGTTCCAGATGGGCGGCGTCGGCCCCATGCTGGGCCAGACCCACCATTTCAGGCTGTATGCGCCCGAAAAAATCGACTACGCCATCAACCGCTACACCAACGAAACAAAACGCCTGTACGGCGTGATGGACAGTCAGTTGTCTCAAAGCAAATTCATTGCCTGCAACCAGTACACGATTGCCGACATCGCCATCTTCCCGTGGCTGCGCAACTGGGCCAACCAGGGCATAGACTGGGCCGATTACCCGCACCTCAAGAAATGGTTCGACCTGATAGGCGAGCGCCCTGCGGTGCAGCGCGGCACCAAAGTACTGGCCGACCTGCGCAAACCCCTCACAGGCGACAAGGAACGCGACATACTGTTTGGAAAAACCCAATACGAAAAGCGCTGAACAAAAGGGTTCTTGCTAAAAGCACCAGATAGAAAAACCCCACGCACGACAGGCATTTTGCAGAAAAAATTCAGCCACGCCTGAAAGTGCACTTTCGCCGCGCTACAATACAGCTCGTTCGGAGTGTGGCGCAGTCTGGTAGCGCACCTGGTTTGGGACCAGGGGGTCCAAGGTTCGAATCCTTGTACTCCGACCAAAAATTTAAAAAAGCTCACTATGTGGGCTTTTTTTTCGGGTGCTTGCGGCATCCAAATACGGTATTCAATCTGCCCATAGCTCAGTTGGATAGAGCATCAGCCTTCTAAGCTGAGGGTCGGGGGTTCGATCCCCTCTGGGCAGACCAATTGACCTCCAGATCGTCCCCGAACTGTCTAGACACCGTTATGCTCGGGCGCTTTGCACACCAGGGGCACAAATGAAACTGTATGCGTGGGTCAAACCAGCCTTTGTGACGGGCGCTCCGGTTGACCATACCTGGGTCACGACCTACGACTCCGGCGTAACGATGTACAACTCCATTGAAGAGCTTGCCACTGCTGGCGAACACTACTGGTTTTGCAGAGGTGATTTCCACAAGTTGGGGGTGTCCGACAGCTTTGCGGGCGGGCAAATATTGCAGGTGCCTTTTCACCCAGGTTCGCTGTGTCTCGTCAAGCCGGACGACCAGGCATCTTGTGGAACAGTTGTTGACTACGGGATTGACGGCGTTTGCCACCAGATTGCCAACCAGGTGCTTTTTCCCGCCGGTGGCAAGGTCACGGATGCGCGCGGCTACAAATTGAGCTCGGCTATTTTTGGCACATTCGGGCGCCGCGCAGGCGAGTGGCAGGACAATTGTGGGCAGTGCAATATGTTGTCGATTGCCATCGCCCGATCTTCGCGACCTCCCCGCTTCAAGCCCCTTCTCGCAAGCCGGGCAAGGTATTTTTTTGAGGGTGGCACAACCGTGGCCCTTCAAATGTCGCAATTGACCGATGCACTGCACCTAGACATCGACCAGATCGGGTTTGCAGCGCCGACACGTCACGAGACAGCGCAAGCAAGAGCTGAAGCACTCAACCGGCGAATTTCTGCGTTCTTGCAAGATGTTGCAGAGACTGTTCAGAACGACGATTTTTTCAGGCCAGCATTTGGCCTGGAGCCTGGCGATGAAGTCAATCTGATTGACCCGGAACTTTTTGTTTTCCCGGAGCGGACATCCAGACACTAAAAAGTAGCGCCGGTCAAGATGTGCCGCCGGCTTTGCCCTGCACGCCGCGCAACAGGCGCAGGCCATTGCCGACCACCAACAGGCTGGCGCCCATATCGGCGAATACCGCCATCCACATGGTGGCGTTTCCAAACACAGCCATGACGAGAAACACTGATTTGATGCCCAAGGCTAGCGTTATGTTCTGCCACAAAATTGCATGCGTCCATTTGGACAAATGAACGGTCTCGGCAACCCGCTCAAGGTTGTCGTTCATGACGACCACATCGGCAGCCTCCATGGCCGTATCGCTACCCGCGCCCCCCATCGCAAATCCGACGTCGGCTTGTGCCAGGGCTGGCGCATCATTGATGCCGTCGCCTGTCATGCCCGTCGTGCCGTAGCGCTTTTGCATGTCTTTGATCGCTTCGAGCTTGGCCTCGGGCAACAGGTCGCCACGCGCATCGTCAATGCCTGCCTCGGCGGCAATGGCTTTGGCCGTCGCGCTGTTGTCGCCGGTCAGCATGACGGTTGTAATGCCCAGGGCCTTGAGGTCGGCGATGGCTTTGCGCGATGTCCCTTTGATGGTGTCAGCCACTGCAAACAATGCCAGTACCTGTTTTTCGTTGGCCAGCAAGGTGACGGTGCGTCCCTGCTGCTCATGCGCCAATAGCTCGGCATTTAACTCCGACGATGAAAGATTTTTTTCCTCCATCAAGCGGTGATTGCCCATAAAAAGCGTCTGTCCATTCACGTTACCCTGAACACCGCGTCCAGGCAAAGCCTTGAAGTCCTGTACCTCCGCAACGTCCATTTGCAGGCTGCCTGCAATCGCTTTTGATACAGGATGGTCCGAGCGGACAGCCAGGCTAGTAGCCGCATGTTTAGCCGCGACCACGTCGGCGTTGCCCCACACGCGCCAATCCACCAGCCTGGGCTTGCCTTCGGTTATGGTGCCGGTTTTATCCAGTGCGATGACCTTCAGATGCCGGGCATTTTCAAGGTAGGTCCCGCCCTTGATCAAAATGCCCCTGCGCGCAGCAGCGGACAAGCCGCTCACCACCGTGACAGGCGTGGAGATCACCAGCGCACACGGACAGGCGATGACCAGCAAAACGAGCGCCTTGTACAAGGCGTCCAGCCAGGTCAGGTTGAGCAGGAAAGGCGTGAGCACCGCGACTGCAACTGCGATGGCAAAAACAACTGGCGTGTAGACGGCTGCGAACTGGTCCACAAAGCGCTGCGTCGGTGCGCGTGTGCCCTGCGCTTCTTCCACCGCGTGGATGATTCTCGCCAAGGTCGTGTTCTCGGCCGCTGCGGTGACGCGTATTTCAAGTTCACCCGTTTCATTGATCGTGCCGGCAAATACCTGGTCGCCAATAGCCTTGTCGACCGGAATACTCTCGCCCGTAATTGGCGCCTGATTGACTGCGCTGTTGCCCTTTGTCACCACGCCATCCAACGGCACGCGCCCGCCGGGCTTGACGCGCAACGTGGCTTCAAGCGGCACGTCGGCAACCGGCCTCATGAGCCATGAGCCATCCACCAGCACAAGGGCCTCTTCTGGTGCCATGGTCAGCAAACCCTGAATGGCGTTTCGGGCCCGGTCTACTGCCCTGGCCTCAACAAGTTCGGCGATGGCATACAGCGCCATCACCATGGCGGCTTCGGGCCACTGGCCAATCAAGAATGCACCTGTTACTGCTACGGCCATCAGGACATTGATGTTCAGCCGGCCCTTGAACAAGGCCCCCATCCCTTTTTTATAGGTTTCCACGCCAGCCAGCCAGATGGCGATGCCAGCCACCGCCATGCCGGCAATCTTCCACGCCAGTAATGGTGGCGCGAAATACGACATAGTCTCCGCGCCAATGGCAAGCACCAGGGCTGCCACAAGGCGCAGTACGCCGCTGTTCGCGTCATGGTGCTCATGGCTGTCATACTGTCCATGCGCACCGGTATGGACGTGTTCGTGAACGTGTTTTCCTTCGCCATCGGCCAAAGTGCTGCCTGCAGGTAAAACCGGTTTAGGCTCAAAACCTGCCTTGCGAATCGCTCCCAGGGCCAGGGGGTAGGCATCCTCGGTAGCATCAATCCTGAGCGTGCGGGCGCCGAGCTGAAACCCTAGCGAGCGGATATTGGCAATCGGCTCAAGCGCGCGTCGGATCTCGGATTCTTCAGCGCTGCAATCCATGGTGGCGATGCGAAACAGCTTGCCACGGCCGGTTTTCATGGGGGTCCTTGAGGCCACAGGTGCAGGCGCACAGTGATCGTGCGAACCGCAGCAGGTGGTTTCCGGTGTGTGTGTGGTTTCTGATTTCATGGCCTAATTGGAAACCCTGTAGCGACCTTAAAGTCAAGGGTATGGATGACAGCCCCTGTCGGCAGCATTGCTACTCACTGAAAGGAGTCAAAGCCATGAAGATCGGAGAGCTGGCCAAATCAGCCCAGACGCAAACAGAGACCATTCGCCACTATGAGCGCGAAGGCCTGCTGCCGCAGGCAAACAGAAGCGCCGCGAACTATCGCATCTACGAGCAAAGCCATATCCAGCGCCTCGCGTTCATCAGGCACTGCCGCTCACTCGACATGACGCTTGATGAAATCAGGACATTACTGCACTTCAAGGATGCACCTGCAGAAGACTGCGGCGAGGTGAATGCGCTGCTCGACGAACACATGGACCACGTCGAAATTCGTATTCGTGAGCTCAAGGTCCTTCAAAAGGAGCTGAAGGTCCTGCGCATGCAGTGCTCAAGCCAGACAGCCGCTGCCGGCTGCGGCATCCTCTCGGGGCTGGAGGCAGCGGCAGTTAAACACCGTCACGATCCCGCAGAGTCCAGGCGCGCCATGCATGTGCATGGAACACACCAGCAGGTTGGCGGCGTTAAAAAGCCTGTGCATAACGATTGAAATAAAAACGCACAGACCTCAGAGGGCCTATGACAGGATTCAACCGCGTTCGCATTGCGACAGGATGGCCTCTACGGCCGCGAAATCAGCGGGCTTAACCAAATGGTGGTCGAAGCCTGCATTTCTGGACAAAAGCAAATCCGCTTCCTGCCCATAACCAGTCAGCGCAACGAGTACCACGTGCGAAAGTGCGGGCTCCCTGCGGACGCGTTTGGCGACCTCGAAACCATTGAGCCCGGGCAAGCCGATGTCCAGGAGCATCAGGTCTGGTTCGCAATCCAGAGCCCTGGTCACGGCGGTCGGTCCGTCGAATGCAGTGAACACCTGGTGCCCGGATATTTCCAGTAAAGCCGCCATGGTGTCCGCAGCATCGTGGCTGTCGTCAACGATCAGAACTTTCAGGCGCCTTTTTTTCGGGAGCGGTGTTGTTCCGGGCTGCTGATCGACCATCAACCTGTCAACCAAAGCCGGAAAACGCACAATAAATTCGCTGCCCTCGCCCAGCACGCTTCTGACTTCTACCGTACCACCTTGCAGATCGACCAATCGGCGGACCAGGGCCAGGCCGATTCCAAGACCGCCTTGCGAACGGTCTAGCGAACGCTCTGCCTGTGTAAACAGATCAAACACGCGTGGCAACAATTCCGGCGGAATGCCAATGCCGTTGTCACGCACGCTGACGACCGAGGTATCGCCTTCGAGCGACAGCGCAAGACAGATTTGCCCGCCTTCGTCGGTGTACTTGGCTGCGTTGGTCAGCAGGTTGACCAATATCTGCTCCAGCCTTGCCGCATCGGCGCTCAGGACGACGGGCTGTTCAGGCAGCGAAACCGTTAGGGTCTGCTTTCTATCTGCGAACAACGACTCGACCGTACCGACGGCCTGTTCGATCGCGTCGCCGTACACGACCAGCGTTTGCCTGAGCTGGACGCGTCCGGTGGTGATACGCGAGACTTCCAGTAGATCATCCACCAGGTGTTTGAGGTGCCCAACCTGACGCTCAACAATCTGGCTGGCATGCCTGCGGACTTTCGCATCGTCACCCTGGAGCGCCAGAAGCCGTGCGGCGTTCGACAGCGGCGCCAGGGGACTGCGAAGCTCATGGCTGAGCATCGCCAAAAACTCGTCTTTACGCTTGTCGAGATCTATCAGCGTCTGCGCCTGATCCCTGGTTTTTTGCTCGAGACGGCTACGCTCGGTGACATCGTAAAAACAATTAATGGCGCCTGTGATCTCGCCGCCCGGGCCACGCAAAGGCCGGATGTTCACGATCACCGTCACCCGCGAGCCATCGGGCCGCTCGATCACCACTTCGGCATTCTTCGCTTCGTCAAGCAGGCCGTTAACCACCAGAGCCATCGGACATTCGTGGTGGGCGAGCGGCGTTCCGTCAGGCAAAAACATCTTGTGCGAGCCACAAAATTTCTCGTCGGTGTCACCAAGGACAGGCGCGCGGCCCCAAAGCTGCGCTGCATGACGGTTGAACTTGACGACGACACCATCGGCATCTATGCAATAGACGGCCACCGGACTGAGTTCGAACAAGGTCCGAAACTCTTCCTCGCTGCGCTGAATGCTGTCTGCGGTGCCGGAAGGCAAACCTATGGGAGTGGCAATTGGCGTCGCAGCGGAAACTGCTTCTGCATTAATCATGATTTGAAAAGAGTCATCCCCCGACCCTACCCGGGGCTCCAAACCATGTCTGTTCGTTGGCGAACAGTAAAGCCGTCAAGCGTTCTTTAAACCCGATATGCACCTGCAAAAAAGCGCACCTGAATTACTCCAGATGCGCTTTGATTCAGTGAAAACCGGTTAAAGCTTCACGTATTCGTATTCAATCGCATTGGCATTGATGCCGCGGTCAGGCGGTGCAATCCAGCCGGCCATCTTGCCGGGCTCGGTGACGCGTTGCATCAGGCTATGGATAAAGGTCTTATCTTCGTCGGTCGGCAGCCAGGCGTCTTTTTTGGCTTCAAATTCGGCTGTGGTGATCGGATTACCTTGCGGGTCGGTATGCGCACCTGCCCACGCGCCGACCTGGCGGCGAAAGCGGGTTGAAGGCAGTGACAACTCAAAGTCCACACCAGCACGCTTGATACCCATGTTCCAGCGGGTTACACCGATGTTGCAGTCCTTGACGTACTCAAGCCGCGTGATTTCGTTCATGCCGACGCGGGTGGCAATAGATTCATTTTTCATGCCGCCCATGCCATCGGGCACGCAGACGGCCATCTCCGTGTCCAACTCCACATGGTCAGCAAACTTGGCTTCGTCAGGTCGACCTTTGATGCCATTGGCAAAAGCATTTGCAGCATTGCTAGACGATTCAGAACCAAATAAATCCAGCGACGAGGTAAACCAGAAGTTCATGAATTTCTGGACTGTGGGCAAATCAATCACACCTGCATTGCGTAGGGTCGCAGTATCCGACGTGTCGAGCTCCTTCATCACTTCAAGCGTGCGCTTGATGACGCGGCCGATACCGGTTTCGCCAACAAACATGTGGTGCGCTTCTTCGGTCAGCATGAATCGCGTGGTGCGGGCCAGCGGATCAAAGGCCGACTCGGCAAACGACTTGAGCTGGAACTTGCCATCGCGGTCGGTGAAGTAGGTAAACATGAAGAAGCTGAGCCAGTTGTCCATAGGCTCGTTGAAGGTGCCCAAAATGCGCGGCTTGTCGGCGTCGCCGCTGTGGCGCATCAGCAGTTCTTCGGCCTCCTCTCGGCCATCGCGGCCAAAGTGCGCGTGCAGCAAATAAACCATGGCCCACAGGTGGCGGCCTTCTTCCACATTCACCTGAAACAGGTTGCGCAGGTCATACAGCGACGGCGCGGTGTGGCCCAGCAGGCGCTGCTGCTCGACCGATGCCGGCTCGGTGTCACCCTGCGTGACGATCAGGCGGCGGAAGGTCGAGCGGTATTCGCCCGGCACTTCCTGCCAGACGTCCTGGCCCATGTGGTCGCCAAAACCGATCTTGCGGCCCGGTTCCTGGTCGGCCAGGAAGATGCCCCAGCGGTAGTCAGGCATGGGTGTGTAGCCGTAGCTGGCCCAACCCGAGGCATCGACGCCGACGGCGGTACGCAAATAGACTTCCTTGGCTTTGAAGTCGCTCGGGCCCATTTCTTCCCACCAGTTGAGGAAGGCGGGTTGCCAGTGCTCCAGTGCGCGTTGCAACTGGCGGTTTTCGCCGAGGTGCACGTTGTTGGGGATCAGGGCTTGCAGGTCGATAGTGCTCATGATTTAAATCCTTTTCCAATCAAATTTGGCCTTTTTGCCGGTACCGAAGAGTTTCAATGCGCCGTCTTCACCCACCGCATTCGGGCGAATGAAAATCCAGTTCTGCCACGCTGACAGGCGGCCAAATACACGCGTCTCCATCGTTTCCTTGCCGGGAAAGCGAAGGGAGGCTTCCATGCCGGTCATGGCGTCGGGCGACAGGGATGCGCGTTCTTCCAGCATGATGCGGATTTCGTCTTCCCAATCGATGTCGTCGGGCGTTAATGTGACGAGGCCCAGCGCCAGCGCCTGGTCGGCGCGCAG
>JANYFF010000396.1 GCA_025362825.1 Polaromonas sp.
TGTCGCCATCGCTCAGGGGCTCCATATGCCGCAGCACCATGGCCGTCACGGCATCGCCGCAGGCGAGTTCAATTTGGGGGATTGTCTCGCGGGCATCCATTCCTGCGATCAGCGCCCGCAGCGGCAGCAGCATCGCGCTGACGTGCAGCGGCAGCACGTGGCACTCGTGCATGTCGGCGACATACGAGCTCTTGCGCTCGTGAAAGCCAACCAGAACCGCGCCCTTCTTGCGAACATAGCGCACCGACAGGCGCGCTCGATAGCGATAGCCCCAGGCCGGGCCTTCAATCGGCCGCAGCATGCTCTCAGCCTTGAGCTTGCCAATGTGCCATAGGTTGTCTTCAAGTACACGCTGCTTGACGGCCACCTGGGCACTGACATGCAGGTGCTGCATCTTGCAGCCGCCACAAGCCCCGGTGTGCAGGCCAAAGTGCGGGCACTGCGGGCGCACACGCTGGGACGATTCGCGCAATACCGACATCAGCGTGGCTTTTTCAAAGGTCGGCTTCTTGCGATAAACGCTGGCGCTAACGCGCTCAAAAGGCAGCGCGCCCTCAATGAACACCACCTTGCCATCTTCGCGGTGGGCGATTCCCTGAGCTTCGATATCGAGCGACTCGACAGTCAGCACGTCGGGCGGGTAGTCTGCCGGCGGGATGGTGATGGTGGGGTTCGGTTTATTTTTGAGTCGTCTGGCCATATCCCATTGTCTCAGGCCGCGCGACATGGACAGGAGACGAATGCTGCAAACGCCCGTAAAAAAGCCCTGCGAACAGGGCTCTTTTTTGCAAAATCTGCAGCTGTTTATCGGGCAGGCATGTATTTGGCCGGGTCCACCGGCTTGCCCTGGCGGCGGATCTCAAAATGCAGTTTCACGCGGTCGGCGTCGCTGTTGCCCATTTCAGCAATTTTTTGGCCCTTCTTGACGCTCTGGTCTTCCTTGACCAGCAGTGTCTGGTTGTGCGCATACGCCGTCAGAAAGGTGTTGTTGTGCTTGAGGATGATGAGGTTGCCATAGCCGCGCAAGCCAGCACCGGCATACACCACACGGCCATCTGCAGAAGCGAGAATTGGGTCACCCGCCTTGCCGGAGATGTCGAAGCCCTTGTTTTTTGCCTCGTCAAATCCTGCAATCAGGCTGCCCTGGGCTGGCCAGATCCACGCGAGGTCGTCTTCACTGGAAGTTGCAGCCGTCGCTGCTGCAGGAGCAGTAGCTGCAGATGCAGCCGCCTTGGTAGGCTGGGCCGTCGCGGTGGTCTGCGTGACAGCCGAGCCTGAGGTCACCGGGCGCGTCACCACAAGCGGGTTGTCGCTGGATGGTGGCACCACGCGCAGGACCTGACCGACTTCAATCACGTTCGGGTTATCAAGGCTGTTCCAGCGTGCGATGTCGCGCCAGTTTTGCCCTGTATCGAGGCCAATACGAATCAGGGTATCGCCCGGCTTGACGGTGTAATAACCCGGCTTGCCGGCGTTTTCAAAGCCCGGCGGTTGCTTGATACCGGCATCGACGGCGCCTAACACGGGGCGCGAGCTGCCGGTACCACGGTCTTCAACCGGTGCGTTGGTAAGCGAGCGTGAACTGCAGCCGGCCGCCAGCACGATGCCCACCGCCAGCAGGCACGAGAGGCCAACGCGTCCCGTCATTTTTGCAACCGCCTGCCTCATAGCCAGTGTGATTGGGAAGTCCGCCATGGTACGCGCTTTGGTTGGAGTCATTGGTTTTTCTGGCCCTGATGTTGCTCTGGAGAAATTCTTCAGCTTGTGCCTGATTTTAAAGGCACAAAGTGCACGGCTTCGAGCAGCGTCTGCTGGATGCCATTTGCGGTTTTGTCGACCACGACCAGCGCCTGCGCACCGTTGGCAGCCTGCAGGGGCGCCACCAGCCGACCGCCGACCGCCAGTTGGTCAATCCAGGCCTGCGGCAAGGCCTCGCCGCCGGCTGCTGCGATGATGGCGGCGTATGGCGCGCCCCTGGCGTAGCCAATCATGCCGTCGCCGAACAACAGGTGCAGATTGGGTAGCCGGAAATGCCTGAGGTTTTCGCGGGCCTTGTCGTGAAGGCCCCGCAGACGTTCGATGCTGTAGACCTCTGTGGCCAGTTGGGCCAGCACCGCCGCTTGGTAGCCGCAGCCGGTACCGATTTCAAGCACCCGGCCCAGCTTGCCGCGGTTACCCTGGTCGGCGCGCATCAGCAGTTCCAGCATGCGTGCCACAACATTGGGCTTTGAAATGGTTTGCCCTAACCCGATCGGCAGGCTGGTGTCTTCATAAGCCTGGTTGACGAGTGCGGAGTCAACAAACCGGTGCCGCTCGACGTGGCCCATGGCTGCCAGCACCTGCGGGTCCTTCAAACCCTGGGCGGCCAGCTTTTGCACCATGCGCGTACGCACGGCCAGGGAATCCATGCCCAAACCACTCGAAATCAGTGTTCTGGACTCATTTTTGGTGCCATTTAAGCCTGCAGCCCCTGTATTCCGGACACCTACCGCTATGTTTTTGGTAGCAGATGGCACGCCGGCATCGGATTTCAGGCGCACCGGAAAGCCGGGCCGGCTGACAGCGGTCTTCATTTGTGCGCTTGTGTCATGGCAGCAGCAGTCTGGGCCCAGTACGGCAGGCGCTCATGGTCGGTCAGGTCGACTTGCAAAGGGGTGAGCGAGATAAACCGCTGCTTGGTCGCATGGAAATCCGTGCCTTCGCCTTCGTCCTTGGCCGGGCCGGCGCCGCCTATCCAGTACATGGTTTCGCCGCGCGGGCTGGTCTGCGTGATGACCCGCTCGGCCGCATGCCGGCGCCCGAGCCGCGCCACCTTCACGCCCTGTATCTGGTCGTCGGGCAGATTGGGGATATTCACATTCAGCAGCCAGGGCGCAACCGTTGGCCGGCCGCCCTCGGCAATCACTTCCAGAGAAGGCATCAGTTGCTGCACCAGGTCGCGCGCGCGTCGGGCCGCCACATCAATGCAAGCCCAGCCCTTTTCCGTTTGCGAAAAGGCAATCGCCGGAATGCCAAACAGATAGCCCTCCATTGCCGCGCCGACAGTGCCCGAATAGATGGTGTCGTCACCCATATTGGCACCGTTGTTGATGCCGGAAACCACCAGATCCGGCCGATAGCCCAACAAACCAGTCAAGGCAATGTGGACGCAATCTGCCGGGGTTCCATTGATATACCGAAAGCCGTTGGCCGCCGTCTGGACATACATAGGCGAATGCAGCGTCAGGGCATTGGACTTGGCGCTGTTGTTCTGCTCAGGCGCGACCACTTCAACGTCTGCAATGTCCTTTAAGGCCTCGTACAGGGCAACAATGCCCGTTGCCTGGTAACCGTCGTCGTTGCATACAAGAATTTTCATTCACTGATTTTAGGTCACCCGAGTTACCGGTGCGACACAAAAGCCAACCGACGCCGCCAGTTGCCGACTTGACCTGCCTATGATGCAGCTTCGCACCAACAATTGCCCCCATCGGAGACAACTATGCATGCTTGGCTTTGTGAAAACCCCATTGGCGTCGACGCCCTGACCTGGAAAGAACTGCCCACGCCCAGCCCGAAAGCCGGCGAAGTGCTGATTGAAATCAAGGCTGCGAGCCTGAATTTCCCCGACCTGTTAATTGTGCAAAACAAATACCAGATGAAGCCCCCGCTGCCCTTCGTGCCCGGCTCGGAATACGCCGGCATCGTGCAAGCCGTTGGCGAAGGCGTGAAGCACCTGGCCGTGGGTCAGTCCGTAGCCTGCCTGTCAGGCACCGGCGGTTTTGCCACCCATACCATCGCCCCTGCCGCACTGTGCATGCCGCTGCCGGCGGGCTTCCCCTTTGTGGATGCGGCGGCCTTCATCATGATTTATGCCACCTCGCACCATGCGCTTATTGATCGGGCACAGCTCAAGGCCGGTGAAACCGTGCTGGTGCTCGGCGCGGCTGGCGGCGTGGGCACCTCGGCCATACAAATTGCCAAGGCGGTTGGCGCCCGCGTGATCGCAGCTGCATCCACCGACGAGAAATGCGCGCTGTGCAAATCGATAGGCGCAGACGCCACCATCAACTACAGCACTGAAAACCTCAGGGATGCCATCAAGCTGCTGACAGACGGCAAGGGGCCAAACGTGATTTACGACCCGGTCGGCGGCGATTTCAGCGAACCAGCCTTCCGCTCCATCGCCTGGCGCGGCCGTTACCTGGTGATCGGCTTTGCCTCCGGCCCAACGCCATCGCTGCCGCTGAACCTGCCACTGCTCAAGGGCGCATCCATCGTCGGCGTGTTCTGGGGTGGATTTGCCAAAGCCGAGCCTAGAGCCAACGCCGCCATGATGGCCGAACTGGCCAGCTGGTACGCACAAGGCAAGATCAAGCCGGTGATTGACAGCACCATGCCGATGGCAGAGTTGAAAGCCGCCTACGCACACATGGGTTCACGAGGCGTCAAAGGAAAGCTGGTGATGGTGAACCAGGCGACCCTGGAGCAGGTAGCCCCTGCCAAAAGCAAGAATTAGCCGTCCCGACGCGTCATTTTGGTATCAAACAGGGCGCATGCCCAGTAACTACGGGCATTTTCAGCTATTTACTTGATAGCAAAATAGATTCTCAAGGCATTTTTGTGACGGTCTACGTTTCGCCAGTCATTGCGCGGGGTGTGGGGCTGGCTTGTTCCGTTGTACGTCAACGAGAGCGTGAAGCCCACGTCGGAAGCTGCCGTATTGAACACAACCGCCTGCACCTGCCCACTGGCTGTACGACCGTCGGTAACGCGAATCGGGGCTAACCTCAGCGAGGCTCAAATTGGCAAAATGCGCAGTGATATGTAAACGGCTAGCCATCCCACCTTGACGGTTGACGACCGCGCGATGTTCGTAGCGGTACGGGGACCTACCGTTTATTCGGCAATTGAATGACTTGGGAATTGCCCGATGGCGCATCAGTTTCGGCGCCGATCACTCTGCTGAGAAACACAGGTGCCACATTCCACTGACGCCCATCAACGGTGATTACTGTGACTGTTTTGCGGTTGCATTTGGCAACGATACCTGTCTTGGGATCGTTGCCTGGGGCATGGAAGGACACCCGGTCACCGATTCTGACGCTCTGCATCTGTCTATCTCAAGATGGGTTCGCCGGACGCATACGGTCGGCTGCAATGTTGCCATTGCGTACTTGAACTTAGGCTGAGCCTCTGAAGACCTTCTTCGTATGCTTGTACGTAGGGCTAAATCATCCAGGTGACTATCGAGTAGCGCGTGCCGTTACGTACCTCTGTAATTTCATGCGGATACATGAAATTAGCCGGAAAAATCACTATGGACCCGACTGCAGGGCGGAGCACCTTGGCACCACCAAAAAAAGACCATTCGCCGCCTTCGAAGTCATTGTTGAGCGTAAATGAGCAGGCGAGAGAGCGCGGCACACGCTTAAACGAATCGGTATGAACGCGGTAATAACCACCCGGGCTGTAACGCAGCAATTCAAACCCCATACCTTCAACCACCGCTGAATGGGGGAACCTCGCATGGTAGCGTCGCAAAATGCCAGCACAAGCCGTGAACAGGGTATCTTCTATTTTTTTCCTAACACCGAGGTTTTTCTGAATGACATCCGGCGTCGACAATGAAACAGCGTCTGCATTCCTTATCCGTCTATCAACCCGAGCCGATTCGTCAACCTGGGTGGAACGCCACTCCTCCTCTGCAAACTCGGCAACGACGCCATCGCAAAAGTCAGACTTGAGGACGTCGTCGTAAACAACAATGTAATCCTCAATATTTTTTTCAAAGGCGCTGTTTGTCAAAATAGGCATAGGCTTTAGATCCATAGGAAAAAACATAGTGCAAAAAGACCTGCATGCATTCGTTGCCCGCAAACGGTTCGCGCCAATGAGTGGTTTGGCAGCCCAAATACATCAGCGCATCGCCGGGTTGCAACAACACGCTGACCGGGTTAACGCCGGGCTTTTTTAGCCAGAACGGCCAAGCTTGATCAGCCCGCAGATTTAGCGTCAGACTTAATTCGCAGGCATCTCTATCTGAATGTGCCGGCAAAATGTCCCCACATCCATAGATGCGCGCGTAGCTGTACGTGGGCAGTACCGACTCGCCGCAAAGTGATTGAACCTGGGGTATTTTTTCAACTAACAGGCGCAAGAATGGCATGTGGTTGTAAACGGCTGGCGACATCGGCACAGCAGGATCGGGCAACATGGCGCTCGAAGCGCAGTGATCGGCAAGGCCTTGAGCCAGTGCCCCAGCTCTCTCCTTTGAGATAAAAGCCGGCACAAACAAACAATATTCGGATTCGAGCAGGTGATTCATTTAAATTCTATGGGGCATGCTCATGACAAATTGATAGCCCTAATTTTTTCCAGTTTTTTTTCTAAGCGCAACCCTCTGTTAAGTAGCACATTCCGGTTGGCAAACCACTTTAGCAATTCCGTGTTTACCGGGTGTGCATAATTAGTAAAAAATAATTGTCTCTGTTCGAAGGAAAATTCAACATCAAATAAGAAACCAAGATCGAACTCAACCGGGTAGGCGCCTATTCGATCCCAGTCTATAATTTTAAAATTCTGTTGGTTGACGAGGATGTTTCGTCTCCACAAGTCGCCGTGGGCCATAAAACATGGCGCGTCCTGCAACTGAGCCGGAACGTCTTGCGCTTGAGCAAGCGCCACATTCAGCGTCGCAGAATTATGTGCTGACAAGTCCAATTCTGAGCGATCCACCGTCGGTGCCCGCTGTGCCGCGTAAAAAGCATTTGCATCCGCGAAATGCCCTTGTACCCCCCAGTCCAGTGGACCAAATCCGCACGCGGGAATGCAATGCAGGGCCGACAAACTTTTTGCTAAGTCTGCAATCACAATATCCCTCACTTGCGAGCCTAACGGTGCGCCCTCCACAAAGCTTTCAAGAATACATTTTCCATCCTGATATAGTTTCTCCGGCATAAAGCCCAAGGCACCAAAATGTCTATAGGCCAGCATGCTTCGCTTGAGTTGGTGCGCACCATACTTGGGCACCCTGAAAACCATGCGTTTACCATCTTTCTCAAAGCGGATTACAACATGGCCGCTACCGGTCGACAACTGGGGATCCGTAATGCTGTGCCAGCCAAAGTGCTCCTTGAGTACATAGACCATGTACTCGTGAATTTCGTCGACCATTAGTGCAAACTTGGCACCCTCACTGGCTGATTTCTCGGGAAAATAAAGCACAGTGTTTACTGCCCGGCGCGCACCAGGCGTAAATGCATGGGAGTGCTAATGGCTGTCTGACCCAAGCTGCCATCCTGGAAGTTAACCGACCACAAGCGCGCGGCTGGCGCGTCCGCATCCAGTGTTGCGCTGGCAAAGCTCAGAGGGCCGTTCAGGGGAATGATCGAAGCTGGCGCCGCCAGATTACCCGTGCAGCTGCGTGCCAGCAACGACGCCAACTCATTGCGCGTCGGAATGCGCCAGTCCGTGTAACCCAGGCCGGTGGTCGATCCCAAAGCATTGGCCGCATTCATTTGTGCCACCATCTGCGCCGCCGTTGTAAACGCTGCCGCGCTACCCGTGGCGCAGGCATTACCCGAGTTGCCCTCGGGGCACGACTTCCACATCAGACCCTTGATCGTGTCTTCTATAGTGCCATCCGCAAAACTCTTAAACCGCTTGTCCGAGTTATCGCATACCGCACTGGTAGCCGCGCCGCGCACCAGGCGGACCTGATTGCTATCGGTCTTGGCGGCAAACGAGGTCGCTCCAGCATTGCTGGCATCCAGATACCAGGCATTGCTAGACGCTGTGGCCACTGACTCGCTGCTCCAGTAACGCCCCGCCATCGCATCGACAGCGCCGGTGCGATCCGCATTGGGCGCAGTGCCCGTCGTGCTGGCCGCATTCATCAGCGACAGCAACTCATTGGCCGTTGGCAAGCGCCAGTCGCTAAAGCCGCACGGCGCTTGGGTATTAACTGCCGCCACTATGGCGCCCAGCCCGGCGTAGTTCACGCTCGCCGTCGGCAACGGACTCTGCCAAGTCAGGCCACTTACAAAATCTTGCGTACACGCCAAGTTGTGGAGCCGGTTACTAAACGAAAAGCCCAATGCGCCATCATCATTGCTATTGGTCGCCGCGTTCGTGTCCCGCCCAAAGGCCGTGATACCGCCAAGCAACGCCGTCGCGCCCGTGCCGCCCACGCCGCCCGCATCATCATTCAAAATCGTGCCAATCGCGCTACCCCCAGCCGTGCCCGTCGCGGCCCACACCATCTTGAACGTCTCATTGGGCTCAAACACGTTGTTGCCGCAAATCGTCACACTCAAGATGCCGGTGTTAAAGCCTACCGGTATGCTGATCTTGGCAGCCGTGATGTTGATAAAGTTAGTACCTGGTGTACTGCAGGAAGTCCCCCCTATAGCCGAGCCGGTGCTGGCAAAGCCGACCTTGGCCGTGCTCTCGGTGTGGTAGTCAACCACCAGGCTGCGCAGCACTGGCTTGTCCAGGGTCACCAAAAAGTCCATCTGCGTGGTGCTGCCGGCTGCGCCCTCAAACACCTGCGCAGCCGTCACAGAGCTGACCAACGCCTCTGGCACCACTACTGTTGAGCCGCCGCCCCCTCCTCCGCCGCCGCACGCACCCAGCAAGACCGCGCAACACAGGCCCAAACCCAAGCCCAGGCGGCCAAGACCTTGGTCGGATTTCAAGATAGATGATTTCATGCTGCTCTCTTCACTTTTAGTATTCATGTTTGACCTGTTTATCCGCATTATTCTGATCGTTTTCTTATGGCTTAGCGGTCTTGGTCTATCTACGCCTTACAGCGACAGCGTATCCACCGAGTAGTCATAGTTGCCTAGGCTAAACGTGGACAGCCCGCTGATCAGGGGTTGCTCACCCGGCGTGCCCAGCATATAAGAGTGCTGCAGCTTGTCGGCTATGCCGTAGCTGGCATCCGACAGCAGCACATCGCTGCTGCTGGTACTGCTGCCCACCAAGTAGCCGCCTTCGCCCAGTTTGCCTGTCGCTGGCGCACCCAGATAGCTGATCACATTCATGTTGCCACTTTGATCGACAGGCGTGATGTAGCCCAGCAATTGGGTCTGCGGCAGCAAAGACGCGGACCTGGGCGACTTGAGCAGACTACTGGTGCTCGGCAAGCCAGCTGCAACAAGCGACGCATCGTCCTTGAGCAGGAGTGTGGAGGGATCTTCCGTCACCCGCGTCACGGTGTTGTTAAGCACCACCAGTTGCTCGTACAGCTTGCCGCCGCTGACCACATCAAAGTGTGAATAGCCACTTAAATCGGCATGGCGCAGCACCGTGCCTTGCGGCGCTGATACCCGCACCACGTCGGCCTGCACCTCAATCACATCGCCGGCCGCTGCGCTATCCGCACCGTAGCCGTAGAAGTTCACTGCCTTGGCAAACACATTGACTGCGCTGTCGTTGTTGGCATCGCTAATCGACCCCGTACCCGACTGTAGGTCCACGATGCCGCTACCAGTTGCAGCGCCCGCCATACGGGTATCTATGATGCCCAGCGCCACGCTGTGACCATCGCTGACCTTGACCGAAACATCACCGCCATTGCTACTCAGGCTGGTGCCCGCTGCCATCGCGATATTGCCGTTGCTGCTGGACAGCGTGATGCTGGCCGCCACAGCCGTCGTCATGCTGGAGTTCAGCACCAGGGAGTCGCTCACGCTAAGCGTGATGGCGCCCGGCATACGCACCGTGCCACCGGTCACCGCAGTCAAGCTGGCCGCACGCAGTTCAATCGCCGTGCTCGCGCCCACCGACGTCAGGTCCGCATTGGCCGCCAGCGTGATCGAGCCGGTATTGGTCTGGCCCAGTACCAGCCGGCTAAAGCCGCTGCCTATGGCCTGGATTTCACGGCTGGTGAAGTTCAGCGCGCCAGCCACTGCCGGCGCACTCAAATCCGCACCTACCGTTATCGCATTGCCGCTATTGGCCGAAGTCACCGTCAGAACGCCGCCGTTAGACGACAGCGAGTCTGCTCCACCCAGCAAGACCAGCGACTTGGCGTCTATGGTGATATTGCCGTCTACCGCCGTTAACACGCCGGCGCCAAACACAACGCTGCTAGCACCACGTATGGTCAAGGTGCCGCCATTGCTGATGCTCAAGCTCTTGGCAAAGTTCACCGCGCCTGCCGCATCAATCACCACATTGCCCGTCACCGTCAGCGTATCTGCAAACGTCACATTGCCGGCTGCGCGCACGGCCAGGCCGTCTATGCCGGTGATGCTGCCGCTGACCAGCACATCGCTCTCGGACACCAGGCTTAGCAGCTCGCCGCTAGCTAAGCTGCCGGTGATATTGCCGCTAATGACCAAGCTGCCCGTCACGCCGTCCGCGCCGTTGTTGCCGGCCGTGATCGTGCTCTGGCCGCTGGCAATATTGAGCACTCCGACCAGCGTCACATTGCCAGCCATGCTGATATCGGCCCCCGACAACGTGCTGACCGAATTGGCCACGCTACCCGTGAGCTGCAGGCTCTGGCCCTGCAGTTGGCCCGACACGGCCAGCGTGCTATTGGTACCCGTCAGGTTCAGCACCAGCGGATCCTTGAAGATGGCGGGGCTGGCCACGCCTGCGCTGTTCTGGCCCAACACTGTGATGGACTGGTTGGCCTGGCCATTGCCAAAGCTGATTTGCGCAAAGCCCGGCTGTATGAGCGCCAACTCGTTCAGACTCAGTTGCAGTGCCGCAGGGTTGTCTATGCCGCCTATCACTATAGGCGCCGGGATCAAGGCGGTAAACGGCGCAAAGCTCAGTTTGGCGCCCACGCTGGTCAGCGTCGCACGGATATCGACCTGATCGGCCAGCACCACTATCGCCTGGCCCCTGCCGTTAATGTCGGTGCTAAACACCGCCGCACCGCTGGTCGTCGAGACATTACCTTGGGTCTGCACCACGCCCGGCGTGATCGTGCCAGCAGCCGTGATGCTCACGTCCCCGGTCGCACTTTGGACCTTAGCACCAGTACCGACCCCCACGTTAGAGCCCGCACCCTGGGCATTGATGCTGATGCTGCCGCTGCCATTAGCCGAGACCGACACGCCATCTGCCGTCAGGCCATCGTTGAGCGTGATCGTGCCCTTAGCGATCAGCACAATATTGCCATTGCCGCCAGTAGTGGTGAGGTCTGACTGGGTCTGGGCTGGCACCGGATTAAGGCTGCTGGCGCCCTGCAGGTTGACCCGCTGCACGGCAACGCTCACCGTGTCTATCACCACTGCATTGGCCTCAGTCAGGTAAATGCCACCGCCCGCCGCCTTGGCGCTTAGCGTGCCCACCGCCGTCTCCAGCGGATTGGCGGCACTGGCAATACCGAAGGAGGCATTGAGAATCAGCCCATTTGCGCTAATGTCTGGCGTTAGCGTTGCATTGCCATCGACAATGCTGCCGACCTGCGCCGTGATAGCCACATCGCCGCTACCAGCATTGAGGGTTTGCAACGTCACATTACCGGCTGCTGCATTGAGCAGTATGTTGGCATTGCTGGCGGCTGTTACAGCGTTGGCGCCCATAGTGATGGCACTACCGGCTATCAGCTCAACTGTCTTGCCCAGACCGGTTGCATTGATATTGGCGTTTTGCACTATGGCCTGCGCAGCATTCAGACTGGTATTGCCTTGTGTATTCGTCACCGTCGCGCCCAGCGTCAGGTCGCTACCTGCGCCGCCGGCCTGCACCAGCATATTGCCCGCTGCGCTAAGCGCACCGCCGGCCAGCGTTGTCACGCTGCCAGCCATGCTGGCCAGCACCAAATTGCCGCTGGACTGCAAGCCAGCCTGAGCTGCATCGGTGATTAGCGTGAGCACTGCATTTGCGCCTACCTGGTTCACGCTGATCGCGCTCAGAGTGTCAATTTGTAGTGCGTTGGCCTCTATCATGTACAGGCCCGCGCCACCGGCTATATTTCCAGCCAGCGTGCTCACCAGCGTTTCCAGCGGATTGCTGCTCTGGCCTGCGCCATCGCCCACTGCCGTACCTGTCGTATTGATCAAGAACTGGTTGGCCGTGACATCAATCTCTGCGCTGCCACTGTCGGTAATGCTCGATGCCTTCAGGCTTACATTGCCGCCTGTGGTGATTGCACCGACCGACAGCGTGCTGCCAGCCTGGTAGCGAATATTGCCACTGGCGCTACTGCTAACACTGCCGTCCTGCATGCTGATGCTGCCCGCTGCCCGTACATCCAGAGTGTTGCCGGAATTCACGCCAATGTTGGCGTTCTGCGTAACATTACGCTCGGCGCTCAGGCTGAGGCTGCCACCCATGTCGGTGATATTGCCGCCCAGCGTGATGTCGCTGGTGCTGCCAATGGCTTGCACCAGCACGTTGCCCGCTGCCGTGATCGCGCCGCCAGCGGCCAGACTGCTCAGGCTGCCGGCTGCGGTGGTGATCACCAAATTGCCGGCGCTGCTGACGTTGCTTTGCGCTGTATCACCGGTGGCCGTTGCCGCTCCGCTGGCAGCGACCCTGCTGACATTGATGGCGCTTAGCGTGCCCAGCACCAGATCGTCGGTCTCCCTGAGGAACAAGCCGCCCGTGCCGGTGCCCGCTACGCTGGCCGCCAGTGTCGTGACCGTGGTCTTCAGCGCATTGCTGGCTGTGCCTGCACCGTTGCCGCTGGCTGTGCCCGTGGTCCGGATGTACAGCTGGTTGGCCGTCACGTCCGTGCTACCGCTGGTGCCGCTGTCGGTGATGCTGGAGGCGCTCAAACTGACATTGCCCCCTGTGCTCAGCGCGCCTACCGTCAGCGTGCCGCTCGCTACATAGCGAATATTGCCATTGACTGCGGTGCTCGCTACGCCGTCTGTCATGGCGATGCTGCTGGCCTGCACGTCTATCGTGCCCGCCCCTGTGGTGTCTATGCTGCCGCCAGCGGCCTGGCTCAGTGCGCCGCCTGCCAACAAGCTGATGCTGCCGCCCGCTGACTTGACGCCGGCGTTCAGGGTTAAGGCGCCTGCCGCGGCGTTGATCAGCAGATTGCCGCTGACCGTGCTCACCCCGGGGGTGGCGGCCGTGCCGGCATTGACCGTGATGTCGCCCGCCGTGCTCACCAGCACCAGGGCGCCTGCGCCCGCAGCGCTCAGGTCTTCCTGGCTCACTGTCGCTGTGCTGCCCACCGGGGTGCTGATGCTGGCATCACTGGCCACGCGGTTGACCGCTACCGTCAGCTTGTCGACCGTCAGACCATCGGTCTCGGTTACAAACGCGCCACCCGCCCCGGCACTCACGCTCAGCGTCGTGACCGTGGTCTCCAGCGCATCCGTGCCGCTGGCTATGGCGTTGCCGCCCTTCAAGATCAGGCCGTTGGCGCTGATGTTGAGCGCCGCCCCGTTGCCGTCAATAATGTTGCGCCCTGCCGTGATCGCCACACTGCCCGTACCCGCAGCCAGGCTTTGCACCGTCACATCGTTGCCGGCGTTGAGCAGCACGTTGGCGTTGTTGGACATCGTCACCGCGCCCGCACCCATCACAATGTCTGTGCCGGCTATCAGCTCTATGCTCTGGCCGGCTCCGCTGGCTGTGATGGCAACGCCAGCGCCCTGGCTAATCGAGGTGCCCGCCATCAGGCTGATATTGCCGCCTGTGCTACTGGCCGCTGCCTGCAGAATGAGCGCGCCTGCCGTGGCCTTTAGCAGCAAATTACCGCTACCAACGTTAACCCCGCCTGTTAGCGCCGTGCCGGCATTGACCGTGATGTCGCCCGCCGTGCTCACCAGCACCAGGGCGCCTGCGCCCGCAGCGCTCAGGTCTTCCTGGCTCACTGTCGCTGTGCTGCCCACCGGGGTGCTGATGCTGGCATCACTGGCCACGCG
>JANYFF010000398.1 GCA_025362825.1 Polaromonas sp.
ATTGAAAACGACGTGCATGCGGTGGGTGTATCGACGCTTGCCGCGGGCCACAAGACGCTGGTACCGGCCATCATTGCCGAGTTGAAGAAGCAAGGCGCTGACGACATCATCGTTTTCGTCGGAGGCGTGATCCCGCGGCAGGACTACGAGATGCTGTACGAAGCCGGCGTCAAGGGCATCTACGGCCCCGGCACGCCGATACCGGCCAGCGCCAAGGATGTGCTGGAGCAGATCAGGGCTGCGCTGAAGTGATTTACCAGGGACTGGTCGATGAGGTGCTGTATGGGGAGGCAATGGCCCAGCGCCGCGCCATTGCCAAGGCCATCACGCTGCTCGAATCCACCCGTGCGGATCACCGTGCCGAGGCTGATGTGCTGCTCACCGCATTGCTGCCCAGCACCGGCAAGTCCTTCCGCCTCGGCATCAGCGGTGTACCCGGCGTCGGCAAATCAACCTTTATTGAAGTGCTGGGCCTGTACCTGATTGCGCAGGGTCACCGCGTTGCCGTGCTGACCATCGACCCATCATCGACCGTGTCAGGCGGTTCCATCCTCGGCGACAAAACGCGTATGGAAATGCTGTCGGTGCATGAACGCGCTTACATTCGGCCCAGCCCTTCCAGCGGTACGCTAGGAGGCGTCGCTGAAAAAACCCGCGAAGCGATGCTGGTCTGTGAAGCTGCTGGCTATGACGTGGTGATGGTTGAAACCGTAGGCGTAGGCCAAAGTGAAACGGCTGTGGCCAGCATGACCGA
The DNA here is from genome assembly GCA_025362825.1 of Polaromonas sp. Taxonomy (GTDB): domain Bacteria; phylum Pseudomonadota; class Gammaproteobacteria; order Burkholderiales; family Burkholderiaceae_C; genus Polaromonas. The sequence goes on from JANYFF010000398.1 coordinate 755, forward strand.
CATGTTTGTGTTGATGCAGTTGCCCAACGCTGGCGACGACCTGCAAGCCATCAAAAAAGGCGTGATGGAGCTGGCCGATTTGGTCGTCATCAACAAGGCCGACATCGACGCCATAGCCGCTCAGCGCGCGCAATTGCAAATCACATCGGCCATGCAGTTACTCGGCATGTTCAGCGGCTACGTCGACAGTCACTGGCACCCAAAAGCCATGCTGCTCAGCGCGTTGAAGGGCGAAGGGGTAGAGCCTTTTTGGGCGGCAGTGCAGGACTTCAAAGCGCGGCAAACCAGTCATGGAATGCTGGCGGCGCGGCGACAGCAGCAATCGCTTTCATGGATGTGGGAGCGCATTGACGCAGGCTTGAAACAAGCCTTCCGACATGACCCTGCCGTCAGCGCCTTGCTGCCCAACATGCTGGCGCAGGTAGCCAGCGGCCAGATTCCACCCTCTACTGCAGCACGAAATCTGCTTGCAGCCCACGTAAATCGGGCGCAGGCAGCTATTAAATAAATAGCATATTGAAAGAAGAAGGAAGTATCAGACCATGCAGGAAATCCTCGAACAACTGGAACAAAAGCGTGCTGCGGCGCGGCTCGGTGGTGGCCAGAAGCGCATTGATGCGCAGCACGGCAAGGGAAAGCTCACGGCGCGCGAGCGGCTGGAGGTGTTGCTGGACGAAGGCACGTTTGAAGAGTGGGACATGTTTGTCGAACACCGCTGTACAGACTTCGGCATGGAGAACAACAAGATTCCCGGTGACGGCGTGGTGACGGGCTACGGCATGATCAATGGCAGGCTGGTGTTCGTCTTCAGCCAGGACTTCACCGTGTTTGGCGGTGCGCTGTCGGAGGCGCATGCCGAAAAAATCTGCAAGGTCATGGACCAGGCCATGAAGGTCGGCGCGCCGGTGATTGGCCTGAACGACTCGGGCGGCGCCCGAATCCAGGAAGGCGTTGCATCGCTGGGCGGTTATGCCGATGTTTTTCAGCGTAATGTGATGGCCAGCGGCGTGATTCCGCAGATCAGCATGATCATGGGCCCGAGCGCTGGCGGTGCGGTGTATTCGCCTGCCATGACGGACTTCATCTTCATGGTCAAAGACAGCTCTTACATGTTTGTGACTGGCCCCGAGGTGGTCAAAACCGTGACGCATGAAAGCGTCACCGCAGAAGAGCTGGGCGGTGCCATCACCCACACCACCAAGAGTGGCGTGGCCGACCTGGCGTTTGAAAACGACGTCGAAGCGCTGCTGATGCTGCGCCGCCTGTACAACTACCTGCCGCTGAACAACCGCGAAAAAGCGCCGGTACGCCCCAGCGCCGACCCAGCCAGTCGTATGGACCTGAGCCTCGACACGCTGGTGCCAGAAAACGCCAACAAGCCCTATGACATGAAGGAGCTCATTCTGAAGACGGTGGACGACGGCGACTTCTTCGAGATACAGCCCGAGTACGCCAAGAATATCATCATCGGATTTGCCCGCATGGAAGGCCAGACAGTAGGCATCGTCGCCAACCAGCCGCTGGTGTTGGCCGGTTGCCTTGATATCAAAAGCTCCATCAAGGCGGCGCGCTTTGTGCGCTTTTGCGATGCTTTCAACATCCCCGTCATCACTTTTGTCGACGTGCCAGGCTTCATGCCCGGTACCAGCCAGGAATACGGCGGCATCATCAAGCACGGCGCCAAGCTGCTGTATGCGTATGCGGAGTGCACGGTACCAAAAATCACCGTCATCACGCGCAAGGCCTATGGTGGTGCATATGACGTGATGTCGTCCAAGCACCTGCGCGGCGATGTCAACTTCGCGTGGCCGAATGCGGAGATCGCCGTGATGGGCGCCAAGGGTGCGGTGGAGATCATCTTCCGAGAAGACAAGGGCGACCCGGCCAAGCTTGCCGCGAAGGAAGCCGAGTACAAGGCACGCTTTGCCAATCCGTTTGTGGCCAGCGCACGCGGCTATGTGGACGACGTCATCCAGCCGCACGAAACGCGCAAACGCATTTGCCGCTCGCTCATCATGTTGCGCGACAAGAAGCTTGAGAATCCGTGGCGCAAGCACGGGAATATTCCTTTATGAGTTTCCCCCTTCTCGGCTCACTCTGTGTAGCCGGATTCCCCTCCCAGGCGGCGCCCGCGGCCCGGAAAAGCCGGTTCCGTGGCCCCCCGCTTGAAAACCAGTTTTGGAGTGATGCTCATGTTTAACAAGATACTGATTGCAAACCGCGGTGAAATCGCCTGCCGCGTCATTCTTACTGCCCGCAAGCTGGGCATCAAGACCGTCGCGGTTTATTCCGATGCTGACAAGGATGCGCGCCATGTCGAGCTGGCGGACGAAGCCGTCAACATCGGCCCTGCGCCCAGCCGCGACAGCTATTTGCAGGCTGAAAAAATTATTGCCGCCTGCAAGCAAACCGGCGCGCAGGCGGTGCATCCGGGTTATGGCTTCCTGAGCGAGAACGCTGGCTTTGCAAAACGCGTCGAGGAAGAGGGCATCATCTTCATCGGCCCCAAGCACTATTCAATCGCCGCCATGGGCGACAAGATTGAATCGAAAAAACTGGCCAGCGCTGCAGGCGTCAACTGCATCCCGGGTGTCAACGACGCGATTGAAACCGCTGAACGCGCCGTCGAGATTGCCAAAAGCATCGGCTATCCGGTGATGATCAAGGCCAGCGCCGGCGGCGGTGGCAAGGGCCTGCGGGTGGCTTTCAATGACAAGGAGGCGCTGGAAGGTTTCACCTCCTGCCGCAACGAGGCGCGCAATAGTTTCGGTGATGACCGCGTCTTCATTGAAAAGTTTGTCGAAGAGCCGCGCCATATCGAAATCCAGCTCATTGGCGACAGCCAGGGCAACGTGATTTACCTGAATGAGCGTGAGTGCTCCATCCAGCGCCGCCACCAGAAAGTGATTGAAGAAGCGCCAAGCCCGTTCATCACTGACGCGACACGCAAGGCCATGGGCGAGCAGGCAGTTTTGCTGGCTAAAGCCGTTAAATACCAGAGCGCCGGTACGGTGGAGTTTGTGGTTGGCAAAGACCAGAGCTTTTACTTTCTGGAGATGAACACGCGCCTGCAGGTCGAGCATCCGGTGACCGAATGCATCACCGGGCTGGATCTGGTCGAGCTGATGATTCGTGTCGCTGCCGGTGAAAAGCTGCCCTTGGGCCAAAAAGACGTGCAGCGTAATGGTTGGGCGATTGAATGTCGC
>JANYFF010000422.1 GCA_025362825.1 Polaromonas sp.
GTCTGGCCGCGTCACCTGTAGCGCTGTGCTCTGACGACGCTGCCGGCGCACATGCTGCTGCGCCCGCGTTTGACCGGTTTCGCTCCGTCGCTGACTCCCCGATCAAGAAAAGGCGAAAATCTGCACCCATGCCTGAAAAAAAAACCGCCATCGTCAAGGTCGACAGCTCCTACCTCGAAACGTTGATGGGCTACAATGCTACGCGCGCCTCGCTCAAGGTCATCGAGCTGTTCACCAAACGCATGGCGGTGTACGACCTGCGGCATGTGGACTTTTCCATACTCTCCATCATCATGCACAACCCCGGCGTCACATCGCGCCAGCTGTGCGGTGTCCTTAGCATCCTGCCGCCCAATCTGGTCGGCAAGATCGGCATCATGGAAAAACGCGAACTGGTGAGCCGCAGGCCGCACCCGCAGGACGGGCGCGCTGTGGGGCTGTACCTGACAGAGAACGGTGCCAGGCTCATGGCTGACGCTGAGCGCACTGCTACCAATCTTGAAGACGATGTGACGAGTCGCCTGAGTGCTGCGGAGAAGAAGACGTTGATGCGTTTGTTGCAGAAGATTTATCGCTGAAGCACGTTGTTGGGATGGGTGTTATTCCCTTCACCACCAAGCCGGGTTTTTCCCGCCGTGGCGAGACCCGGCTTGGTAGTGAAGGGCGACCAGCTACCAACCCGACGTCAGCGGACAGCGCCGCAACCATCAAACTCCCGCCTAAATCCACTCAGCCGCCTTCTCGGCAATCATTAAGCCGAGCGGGTGAACGATGGTGGTGGAAATGTTGCCTGCCAGTCGGGTCAGGTCTTCGTCGGTTTGAAACTGCACGCCAGGTTTGTATTCTTCGGGCTGGTATTTGGCCAGTGCGCTCTGGCTGACGATGCACCGGGATCAGTGGCAGTTCTCCACCGCCCGGACAAGTCTGCCTTCACACATCCAGCAGCACGTGACATCGTGCTGCGCTCTGAACAGCGCCAGCAGGCTCTCGGGTCAAGTAAACGAAAGGCTCAGTCGGCCTGGATGTTGCGTTCCTTGATGATGGCCGCGTAGCGGCGGCTGTCGTCGCGCATCTGGGCGGCGAACTGGGCGTTTGTCAGCGGCGTGGGCTCGGCGCCGATGGCCGTGATCTGGCTACGCACGTTCGGTAACGCGAGGATGCGGTTGATCTCACTGTTCAGACGCGTGACGGTCTCCGGTGGCGTCCCTGCCGGGGCATAAATGCCGTGCGTGGTGCCGGCGTCGAACCCCTTCAATCCGGCCTCGTCCAGCGTGGGAACATCAGGAAACGCGGACGAGCGGTGCAGCGCCGCCACGGCCAGCATGCGCAGCTTGCCTGCACGCACATGGTTGAGGGAGATGCCGGGGTCGAAATAGAAATCGATCTGGCCAGCCAGCAAGTCCTGCAAGGCCGGGGACGCGCCGCGATAAGGCACGTGCACGGCAAAAACGCCGGCCTGGCTCTTGAGCATTTCACCGGCCAGGTGCGGACCGGTGCCGTTGCCTGCCGAACCATAGGAGAGCTTGCCGGGATGGGCTTTCAGGTAGGCCAAAAACTCCTGCACGTTCTTGACCGGCAAGCCCGGTTTGACGACGAGGAACAACACGATACGGGCAGCGGCCGCGACGGGCACCAGGTCCTTGGCCGTGTCGTAAGGAATCTTGGGATAGATGAAAGGGTTGGTGGTGATGGTGCTGCCCGCGGTCATTAGCAAGGTGTATCCGTCGGCCGGTGCTTTCGCAACCACATCGGCGCCAATCATGCCGCTGGCCCCGGCACGGTTTTCTACCACCACGGGCTGGCCCAGGGCCTGCTGCAGCGGCAGCGAGACCGCGCGCGCCAGCACGTCAGGCGAACTGCCGGTCGGGAAATTCACGATCAAACGGATTGGCTTGCTGGGCCACCCGCCAGTCTGTGCCCATGCGGCCGCGGGGAAGCGAGCAGCCCCGGTTACAAGCAGGCCGGCACCTGTCAGCAGGCTGCGGCGAATGTGAAAGCGATGAGAATCTTGCATGCCAATCTCCTTGGGTCAAACCTCGATGGGCAGACCGGTAAAGTTTTCAGAGAACTCCAGCCGCCCAGCCACGGTGCCAGTCATGTAGTCGAGGTCAGCGCGTTGTAGCCTGCGTACAAAGGGGTTGTCGCCAGGGAACTGATGGACCATCGTGCACAGCCCGGCCGCGAAGCGCTGCACCAGCCACATGCGCCTGAGACAAGTCTGGGAATAGCGGTCGAGAATGTCGGGCGCACCGCGTTTGTACTGCTCCACCAAGCCGCGCCCCAGCACCTTCACATCGGCCATCGCCGAATTGAGGCCCTTGGCACCCGTCGGCGGCACGATGTGAGCGGCGTCGCCGGCCAGGAAGAGGCGCCCGTATTGCATGGGCTCAGCCAGGAAGCTGCGCATGGCGGTAACACCCTTTTGCGTGATCTTGCCTTCATTCACCGGCGGCATGCCGGGCACGTCAAGACGCTTGTGCAGCTCGGCCCAGATGCGGTCATCCGACCAGCGGTCCGGGTCCTCGTTGGGCTCGCATTGCAAGTAAAGACGGGTCACACTGGGCGAGCGGATGCTCAACATTGCAAAGCCGTCCTCATGGCAGCCCCAAGTGATTTCGTTGGTCGGAGCGGGAGCTTCGGCCAGGATGCCAAGCCAGCCAAACGGATACACGCGGTCGTAAACCTTCAACACGCCGTCCGGTATTGCATCGCGGCAGACCCCGCGAAAGCCATCACAACCGACGACAAAGTCGCACTCCAGCTTCCGCGACTCGCCGCCTTGTTCAAAATGAATCGTCGGTTTTTTGGTCTGCAGGCCCTCAATGCGCGTCACTGGTGTTTCGAAATGAATCTGGGCGCCAGCTTGCATTCGCGCATTCATCAGGTCGGTCACCACCTCGTGCTGCGGATAGACCCAGGCGCTGCGGCCATTCGTGGCCTGGTGGAAGTCGAGACGGTGCGATTCGCCGCCGAAGCGAAAGTCGATCGCATGCTGCTCCAGGCCGAGCTTGCTGATGCGCTCGCCCAAACCCAGTTCCTTGAGCATGTCCACGGTTCCATGCTCCAGCACACCCGCCCGCAGCCGGCTTTGCACGTGCTCGCGGCTGGCGCGCTCAATGATGACAGACTCGATGCCTTCGAGGTGCAGCATGTGTGAGAGCATCAGCCCGGCCGGACCGGCGCCCACGATACCTACTTGAGTTCGCATCAGGTCTGCTCCTCGAGCGTAACAAGGCCCATACCGGTGGTCATGGGTGCGTAGTAATTGCGGTGTATGCGACGCGCGCCACTAGAGAGCGCACCGCGCATCACCAGCCACATGATGAGTTCAATCCCCTCGACGCCAAACCTCTCCATCAGGGTCTGGTGGGTAAGCTGGGTCAGGCTTTCCGGGTCGCTTTCAATGCGGTCGAGGAAGTCCATGTCGTTGTCGCGGTGCATCTGGCCAAAATTTTTGCCCGTCAGCTGGTGCGACATGCCGCCCGTGCCGATGATGGCCACCCGCACGTCCCGCTCGTAGGATTCCACCGCGTGACGGATGGCCTGACCCAGTTTGTAGCAGCGGCGCGCCGTCGGCAAGGGATGCTGAAGCACGTTCACGGCGATGGGAACGGAAGCCACAGGCCAGCTTTCCCCATGTTCGAAACACAGATGCATGGGGACCAAAAAACCATGCTCCACGCGCATCTCCTGGCACACCGTGATGTCGAACTCGTCGTACACGAGCGAACGGCAGAGATGCTGAGAGAACGCCAGATCGCCCGGGATGGCTGGCAGCGGGCGGGTGCCGAAACCCTCGTCGGCAATGGCATAACTATCGGCGCATCCGACGGCGAAGGTGGGGTACTTGTCGAAGAAGAAGTCCGCGCCGTGGTCGTTATAGACCATGATGGCGATATCGGGCTTAAGCTCTTTAAGCCATTCGCGCACAGGCACGTAGGCGTCGAACAGCGGCTTCCAGCCGGCTGTTTCGGTTTTTCCGCGGTCGTAGGCGCCGCCGATGGAGGGAACGTGCGAGGTGCCGATGCCGGCGATGATCTTGCCCATTAGGTGGCACCCCTTTCATTGCGGGTATCGAGGAACTGCTCGTAGGTTTCGCCGCGCATCTTCGCGCCCATGTAGTACAAGCCGTTGCCAGTCACCACGCCCAGCTTGAGCAGGAAGTAAATGTTGCCGCCAGCCGCGAGCAGGCCCGAAAAATCGCGCGCGCGCACCAAGCACTTTTCTTCCTCTGTCAACGCGTACTTGGCCATAAAGGCTTCTTCGTCCTGTTTGCAGGCATCGCGGTTATGCGGCTCGGACAGCGCGTTGCACATTTTGTTGATGCGATAGCCGCGCCAGGACATCGCCAAGTCGAATACATCCGAGTCCGCGATCTTTGCGCCCGGTCTGAGCTGTTCAGTCGTCATAGAGAGACCTCCAGAGTAGTACATGAAAATGAGTGTAGAAGTCGATGCAGTAGTTCTTCTATACAACTACCCCGGGGCGAGGCAAAATGAAACAAATTTTTATCGGCGCCATGTCCATTTCCGAACCGTCCACCGTCTACGATCTGCTTAACTACCGGCTCAGTTGCTTGTTGGCTGGCAGCGGGGCCATGGTCACGCGGCTATGCGAAGGGCGCTATGGCATCACGCGCCGGGAGTGGCGACTGATCTGCATCCTTGCCGCGCAAGGCGCCATGTCACCTTCTGTGCTGGCCGAGCAATCCCACCTCGAACGCGCCCGGGTTTCGCGGCACCTTACCGACCTGGTAGCCAAGAAACTGGTGGCGCGGCTGGGGGTAGCTGGCGACAAGCGTCGTGCCGTCGTGGAACTCAACGAACGCGGTCGAAAACTCTATGAAGAGCTGTTCCCCCAGTCGGTGAGCTTCAACAATATGGTGCTGCGTGCGCTCACGACTGCCGAGCTCGCGGCATTCGACGTTGCACTCACGCGGCTGACGGAAGTGACCGAAGAACTGGGCCGGTCGCACCTTCTGACGGAAAAGGCCGACCGCAGGCATGGTGGCAGTCGTCGCTTCGCTGAGAAGGAGCCCAACATTGGCTTGTGGTGACAAACTGCTTCTTGCGCCAGACTATTGATCCAGCCCTACGAAATATGAACCGTTCGTCCCAAGCTTGTATATGTAGCACGCAAACCAATGAAAAAGCTTAGACAGGCACAGCCTGAACGGTGAAAAAGGCTGCGACCTTACGCTGTGTCAAACCCGCAGACACAGTCTCTGATCGCCGGTTACGTAACCCAGCCAGCTATTCAAACAGTAGCAAATCCAACAGTGCTGCGCCCATCAAACCCCAGCCTGAATCCACTCAGCCGCCTTCTCGGCAATCATCAACGTAGGCGAATTGGTGTTGCCACTCGTGATCAGCGGCATCACGCCCGCATCCACCA
>JANYFF010000436.1 GCA_025362825.1 Polaromonas sp.
AAACCTTTGCACCGGTTGCTTCGCGCAACGCTGCCACGCCCCCGATGTGGTCTGCATGGTGGTGCGTGACTAGAATCGATTCAAGCTGCAGGCGGTGCGTCTCGAGAAAGAGCTGCACAGGCGCTGCGTCTCCCGGGTCCACCACCAGAGCCTGGCTGCCATCGTGCAACAGCCAGAGATAGTTATCTGCAAAGGCGGGAATGGGTATTAATTTCAACATGCATGGGTCCTGATGAACTCGGAAATTATAGGTTTGACAGACTGGCTAAAAACCCCGCCCGGCGTGTACCTGCTGGCCTGGGAACAAGCGCGCTTCGACGAAGCTGTGAGCGATATTTTTGGCTACCACGCGCTGCAGCTTGGACTGCCCGAGCTTGACACATTAAGGACCAACCGCGTACCGCATCGCTGGCTGGCTCAGGAATCCGTTCCTGCGCTGGCTGTCGCCGCGCCCCGCGCAGTCGTTGAAGCAGCCAGCGTTGATGTGACTGCCGTGGCCGGCGCAAGTTCCCGGCCGCGTGCTGCGTTGATCACGGAATCAGGTGCTTTACCTTTTCCTGAAAATAGCCTTGACCTGGTTGTGCTCGCCCACACGCTGGAGCTGAGCCGCGACCCGCACGCCACACTGCGCGAGGTCGAGCGTGTGCTTGTGCCCGAAGGCCGTGTGGTGATGAGCGGCTTCAACCCGGCCAGTCTGTGGGGAATGCGGCAGCGGCGCGCACATCTTTACCAGCGCATGGGCTCGCACGAGCTTTTCCTGCCCGAGGCCGGCGAGTTTATTGGCTACTGGCGTTTGCGTGACTGGCTGCGGCTGCTGAGCTTTGAAGTGGAGTCCGGGCGCTTTGGCTGCTACAGGCCGGCACTGGCCAGCCAGAAATGGCTGGCACGCTTTGAATGGATGGACAGGGCCGGCGCACGGTGGTGGCCGATTCTGGGGGCGGTTTACTTTCTGGTGGCTGTCAAGCGCGTGCGAGGTGTGCGGCTTCTTGAGCCGGCCTGGAAGTCACGCAAGGTCGTCGCCGCTGCGCCGGCTGCAGTGGCCAACAAGGAGCCAGCTTCTCGGGCGGGGCCGCAGCCTTGAAGTTGGGGCAGATTTCAGAAGGCTCCAGGCTGACGCCGGACATACTGCACCCCCGATATTAATGATTAATAAAGAACCCGATTACCCATGAATAAAGCAGCAGAAAATACAGCCCCGCAGAAGGTTGTCATTTATACCGATGGAGCCTGCAAGGGCAATCCTGGCCCCGGCGGCTGGGGCGCTGTGCTGACCAGCGAGGGGCTTGAAAAAGAGATCTTCGGCGGCGAGCTCGGCACCACCAACAACCGCATGGAAATCACGGCCGTGATTGAGGCGCTGGCCGCCCTGAAACGGCCATGCCACGTCACCCTCTACCTTGACAGCGAATACGTCCGCAAGGGCATTACCGAGTGGATACACGGGTGGAAAGTCAGGGGCTGGCGCACGGCGGCCAAGGCGCCCGTCAAAAACGTCGAGCTGTGGCAGAAGCTGGATGCGCTGGTAAGCACTGGTGGCCACAAGATTGACTGGCGCTGGGTCAAGGGCCATTCAGGCGATCCTGGCAATGAGCGCGCCGACGGGTTGGCCAACAAGGGCGTTGAAAAAGCGCTGGGACGCATTTGATGTTGGGGGGGCGGCCCCGCATTATTCCTAGCCGCCGATGTAACTCATCTCAACACGCTTTGAGCCGCTGTCCGGCATGCTGGTGTCTGCCGGCAGGGCGGCGCGCTGCTCTGAATAGCGGTCAGTGCGGGCCTGCCAGATGTGAGCCGTTGCCGCAGAAATTTGAGCGTCGCTGTAGTCGCCGCGCAGCAAGGCCCGTAAATCATGCCCCTGGCTGGCAAACAGGCACAAAAACAATTTGCCTTCGGTCGACAGGCGCGCTCGGTTGCAATCGCCGCAAAAAGCCTGCGTCACGCTGCTGATCACGCCGACCTCGCCAGCGCCGTCGGCATAGCGCCAGCGCTGGGCAGTTTCACCGAGGTAATTGGCATCAATAACCTCAAGCGGAAACTCGGCGTGAATGCGTTCGATAACCTGCGCCGAAGGCAGCACCTCGTCCATGCGCCAACCATTGGTTGCGCCCACGTCCATGTATTCAATAAAGCGCAGCACGGTGCCTGAATGACGGAAGTACCGTGCCATCGGGAGGATTTCAGAGTCATTGGTGCCGCGTTTGACCACCATATTGATCTTGATGGGCGCCAATCCGACTTTCTGCGCAACCTCTATGCCCTTGAGCACATCTGCCACCGGAAAATCCACGTCATTCATACGCCTGAAAACAGCGTCGTCCAGGCCATCCAGGCTGACGGTGACGCGCTGCAAACCTGCGTCCTTGAGCGACTGGGCTTTTTTGGCCAGCAGCGACGCGTTGGTCGTCAGTGTGATGTCCAGCGGCTTGCCTTCGGGTGTCTGCAGTTTTGCCAGCATTTCAACCAGTACCTCCAGGTGCTTGCGCAGCAGCGGTTCGCCTCCCGTAAGTCTGATTTTTTCAACACCGTGGGCCACAAAAATCCGCGCCAGGCGGGTAATCTCTTCAAAACTCAGCAACGAGGTTTGCGGCAGGAAAGCGTAGTCCTTGTTGAAGACTTCACTGGGCATGCAGTAACTGCAGCGAAAGTTGCAGCGGTCCGTCACGCTGATGCGCAGGTCGCGTAAAGGCCGGCCCAGCGTATCGCCCAGCAGCCCAACAGGCGCATTCAGCCGCTCAGGAATATGCGGTACGCGGCTTGCGTAGCGCAGGTCTGCAAGCGGGATGATTTTCTCAGGCATTTACGGCAATTTTAAGGAAGTCAAACACATCGGGCGCCATCCACTTCAATACACACACCGCTGATGAAGTCGGCCTCGTCGCTGGCCAGGTACAGCGCGGCGTTGGCGACGTCGAGCGCTGTCGAAAACCGGCCCAGTGGAATGCTGGAGCGGAACTTGGCCTTACGCTCTTCATCCAGCGGGCCACCGGCAAATTCAGCCGACAGGCCGGTATCGGGATTGAATACCGGGTTGATGCAGTTGACACGGATGTTGTCCGGCCCAAGCTCGGCAGCCAGTGATTTTGAAGTGGTGATCACGGCACCCTTGGAGCCGTTGTACCAGGTCAGCCCCGGCCTTGGGCGCACACCGGCAGTTGATGCAATGTTGATAAAGCTGCCACCACCCTGTGCACGAAACACCGGCGTGGCGTGAATGGTCGAGAGATAAATGCTTTTGACATTGATGGCATAGCACTTGTCGAAGTCGTCTTCGCTGACATCCAGAGCGGGCTGGTTGCGATGCGTCCAGCCGGCATTGTTAACCATCACGTCAAGCCGGCCGTGGCGCTGCACCGCTGCTTCAACCAGCGCTTTGACCTCTGCAGATTTGGTCACGTCGGCGGCAAAGAATGAAGCCGTTCCACCAGCCTCGACAATCGACGCCACGACTTTCTCACCGAGTGCGGTGTTGATGTCATTGACGATCACTTTCGCGCCCTCGGCTGCCAGGCGGCGGGCGATACCCTCGCCAATGCCGCCCCCCGAACCGGTGACGATGATGGATTTGTTTTTTACCCGCATGATTGAACTCCAGTTTATTTATGTGATCGCGCAAGCTTATGCCATTTGGCCAACCGGCTTATCCGTGCCGAACCACTACCGTCTTCAGCGTCGTGAACCCAGACAGCGCCTCAAAGCCCTTTTCGCGTCCATAACCCGAAGACTTGACACCGCCGAACGGCAGCTCCACGCCGCTGCCGGCGCCGTAGCTGTTGATAAACACCTGGCCGCTTTTCACGCGCCTGGCCATGCGGAACTGGCGGGCGCCGTCGCGGGTCCAGATGCCTGCTACCAGACCGAACTGCGTGGCGTTGGCCAGCTCGATGGCGTGGTCTTCATTTTTAAAACTCATGGCGCAGAGCACCGGGCCAAAGACTTCTTCCTGGGCCAGGCGGTGCATCACGGGCACGTCGCGCAGCAGGGTAGGGGCTTGGTAAAAGCCGGTGTCGGGTGCTTCGTCAACAATCTGCCCCTGCGCGACCATGGGGATGTTGGCGACCTGGGCATCGCTTAAAAAATCCCAGACGCGTTGCTGCTGGCTTTGGCGAATCAGCGGACCGACGTCGAGGTCCATTGCCGCCGGACCGACGCGCAGGTTTTCAAAGGCCTGACCGAGCCGCTCCAGCAAGGGCTCGTAAATACCCTGCTCCACCAGCAGACGCGAGCCGGCAGAACAGGTTTGGCCAGCGTTCTGGACGATGGCGTTGATGATGGTCGGGATGGCTGCGTCGAGGTCTGCGTCGGCGAACACGATTTGCGGACTCTTGCCGCCCAGCTCCAGCGTGACAGGGCAGTGGCGCTCGGCGGCGACCTGCTGTATCAGCGTGCCGACCGTTGGGCTACCGGTAAAGCTGATGTGGTCAATGCCCGGGTGGCGGGCCAGCGCGTCGCCTACTTCATGACCATAACCGGTGACGATGTTGATGGCGCCGGCCGGAAAACCGGCTTCTGCCGCCAGCTCGGCCACGCGAAGCAATGACAGGCAGGCGTCTTCAGACGGCTTGACGACGCACACATTGCCCGCTGCAAGCGCGCCGCCCACGCTGCGGCCAAAGATCTGCAGCGGGTAGTTCCAGGGAATGATGTGGCCGGTGATGCCGTGTGGCTCACGCCAGGTCATCACGCTGTAGCCGCTCTGGTAGGGGATGGTCTCGCCGTGCAGCTTGTCGCAGGCGCCGGCATAAAACTCAAAGTAACGCGCCAGTGCTGCCGCATCTGCCTGCGCCTGCTTGACGGGTTTGCCGCAGTCGCGCTGCTCTATCAGTGCCAGCTCGTCGGCGTGCTCGGTGATTTTTACCGACAGGCGCATTAACAGGCGCCCGCGCTCAGCGGCATTGATGTGCTGCCAGACAAGCTCAAGGCAGTCCCGCGCTGCGCTGACGGCGTTGTCAATGTCGGCGGCGTTGCTGCGCTGTATCTCGTCGAATACCTGACCGTCCGAAGGGTCGACGACGGCGATGGTTTTACCTGAAAGCGAATGGACGAAGGTATTGGCGATGTAGTTGAGCTGCATGTCACTATTTTGGCGCAAAGACCGGATTGCCCCGGGTCTAGGACGATTGCACTGGTAATGGCGCTATTGCCGACCCGCCGGACATGCCGCGATCCATGACCGATGCGGATGCGCTTGCCACCAGTGTCACCATCACAATCAAGCAGCATGCCGTGCAAGGCAAGGGTTCCACCGCGTCAAACCAGCCAAAACCTGTCAAAAATCGCTTTTTTGGGATCAAACAGGCTCACAGCCCCGGTATTCCGGACACCTGCAGCTATCAATTAAATAGCGTCTGCTTGCCTGTGCGTCAGGCCAACGTTCCGATGGTGGTGTACGCCCGGACGTTGTCAGCCAGCCAACGCTGTGACAGCTCGTTGGCTTGCTGCTCCGGGTGAAAGTCCTCGCGCAGGTAGGCGCGCCAGGGTTTGAAGGTCTGGCGCACCAGGCCGCGCTTGCCGAACAGAAAGCTGGCCGCGCTCGTCCAGGTGGACCATTTCCAGAGGGTGCCGTCATGGCTGAGGTTGTTGACGGTCTGGCGCAGCGTGTCGCTCAAAAAGACCACAGTGATGCGGCGAAACCACTTGATGCGCCATTCGTGGTTGCCGCCCAGCGCCTTGTAGACATCGAAGGCGGTGTTCTTGTGCTCCGACTCTTCGGCGCTGTGCCACAGCCACATGGTTTGCAGACGCGGCTCGCTGGGTGCCAGCAGATCAGGATTGCGCAGCAGCCACTCCGCAAAAATCGCTGTGAAATGCTCGTTGGCGGCGGTGATGGCCAGCGCATGCAGCGGGTTGCCGCCGGCGATCAATTGCATGTTGTGCTCGGCGCGGGGTGCCCAGTCGTTGACCAGCCCGTGGCTTGCCAGGTGATTGTTGAAGAGGCTGTGGATGCGCCTATGGGTGGCTTCCTGGCCGATGAAGCCCTGGACTTCTGCCTTGTATTGCGCCTGCAGCGATTCGGGCAGGGCTTTGAAGCCGTCGCGCACCGAGTCGATAAAAAACTGCTCGCCCACCGGGAAACTCATGGACAGGGCGTTGAAGAACGCCGTGCGAAAGGCATCACCGGCACACCAGTGGCGCGGCAGCGGTGCTTCGAGGTCGATCAAAAGGCGGCGTACGACAAGTGTGTTCATGGATGTCCCGGAGACAAGAGAGTTGGGTGCCGGTGCGCAGCGGTGGGATGGGATGGGATGCGATGAGCCATATCATCCCACGTTGCTTGACGCTGCCATGCTGTGCGGGTGACACCCTCCTCAGATACTTGCCAGCACCCGTAAAAAAGCCCGCTGTTGCGGGCTTTTTGTTCAGTTTGCGGCTGCGGCTTATTTTGAAGCCGGCGCAGGCGCTGGTGAAGGCTGCGCCGTCGGTGTTGACGTTGCAGGGTCGGGCATGGAGGTGACCGGTGCGGTTGGCGCAGGCATGGCCGCAGGCGCCGGCGCGCTGACGGCGGCAGGTGTTGCCATCGGCGCGGCTGGTGCTGCCGCCGCATCGCCACCGTGAAACTTCATCATCAGCGGCACGATCAGCAGCGCCACGATGTTGATGATCTTGATCAGCGGGTTCACGGCTGGGCCAGCCGTGTCCTTGTACGGATCACCCACGGTGTCGCCGGTCACGGCTGCCTTGTGGGCTTCAGAGCCCTTGCCGCCGTGGTGGCCGTCTTCGATGTACTTTTTCGCGTTGTCCCAAGCGCCGCCGCCGGTACACATCGAGATAGCCACAAACAGGCCGGTCACGATGGTGCCCATCAGCAAGCCGCCAAGTGCCTGCGGGCCGAGGAAGATACCGACCAGGATCGGCACCACCACGGGCAGCAGAGACGGGATCATCATTTCCTTGATGGCGGCTGTCGTCAGCATGTCAACGGCGGTGTCGTACTCGGGCTTGCCCGTGCCGTCCATGATGCCCTTGATGTCGCGGAACTGGCGGCGCACTTCAACCACCACTGCGCCCGCTGCCCGGCCAACAGCCTCCATGGCCATCGCGCCGAAGAGGTAGGGAATCAGGCCGCCGATGAAGAGGCCGACGATGACCATCGGGTTGGACAAATCAAAGCTGATGGCGCGGCCATAGCCTTCCAGTTTGTGGGTGTAGTCGGCAAACAGCACCAGCGCGGCCAGGCCAGCAGAACCGATGGCGTAGCCTTTGGTCACAGCCTTGGTGGTGTTGCCCACGGCGTCGAGCGGGTCGGTCACGGCGCGCACTTCAGGCGGCATGTCTGCCATTTCGGC
>JANYFF010000567.1 GCA_025362825.1 Polaromonas sp.
GCGAGGCCGATCTTGAGAAACACCTTGCCAGTGGTCAGGACGCGGAAGTCAAGGACAAAAACCGCGAAAAACTGCGTGAAGAAGCCCTGAAAAAACTTGAGGAAGATTCTAAGAAAACACCGGAACAACGTCGCCCTCCTGAACTGGGTGGCGAAAAAGACTTCCCATTGCTGCAAGCCATCAACAAACTCAAAGGTCGGCCGGTCATGGTGAGCAAAACGGCGGTGGTTGAAAACAAGAATGAGAAAAAAGAGAACTGATGTCGGCTGGCGGATGCTGCGCGTTGGCCCATGAATGACGCGCAACTGCTGCGTTATTCCCGGCACATTCTTCTGGATGAACTGGGCATTGAAGGGCAGCAAAAACTGCTCGCTTCACGTGCGCTGATTGTGGGGGCTGGCGGGCTGGGATCACCCGCTGCGCTTTACCTTGCAAGCGCTGGCGTGGGCCACCTGACAGTCGTTGATGACGACCGTGTGGATGCCACCAATCTGCAACGCCAGATTGCGCACAAGCTGTCTGGTGTAGGCCAGCTCAAGGCTGAATCCATACGGCATGCAGTAGCCGACCTGAATCCGGACGTAGTCGTTACCACCATCACGGTGCGTGCAGACGATGCACTGCTGGAAACATTGGTACAGCAAGCGGACGTCGTGCTCGATTGCACCGACAACTTTGCCACTCGCCAGGCCATCAACCGCGCCTGCGTCAGGCACCTCAAGCCGCTGGTATCCGGTGCGGCCATACGTTTTGACGGACAGGTAGCTGTTTACCGGCCATGCGACCCGCTATCGCCGTGTTACGCCTGCGTATTTCCGGCTACTTCAATTTTTGAAGAAGCACGCTGCGCCACTATGGGCGTTTTTGCGCCGCTGGTAGGCATCATCGGCAGCATTCAGGCTGCAGAGGCCCTGAAGCTGCTCTCGGGAATAGAGGAATCATTGACAGGCCGCCTGTTGATGCTCGACGCGCGCAGCATGTCCTGGAATGAGGTGAAGATGCCGCGGGATCAAACTTGTGCAGTCTGCGGCCACCGCCCATTCGCCTGAGGCGTCAAGGCCGTCCCAGCGAATACAAAACCAAGAGAACACATTGATATTTTCCGCGTCAATTCTCTGATGGTATTTCGTCAGTACACATAGAATTATGGGCATGCGCCTACGCATACAGGTAGGAAACATCCTACAGTTGGCACGCAGAGATACTGGCAGAATAAGTCTCGAAACAAAAATATTAAGAAACAAAAAAGCTCGGATTGTCGAGTTACGTGTACTGTGCGCAAGCGCACTTGCCAAAAGCCGTGAAGCCTTACTTGGATCCAGTGCAGTGAGACTTAAAACTTATATTGTTGAAGACAATCCCACGATCCGCGAAAATCTGATTGCGACGCTGGAAGAACTTGCCAATGTTGATGCAGTGGGAACTGCCGATACCGAGAACGAAGGAAAGGCGTGGCTTGCCAGCCATTCAGAAGAGTGGAATCTTGCAATCGTTGATCTTTTTCTGAAGCAGGGAAGCGGACTCGGCGTTGTGTCCGCATGCAGGGAGCGCAATGCGCGACAGAAAGTAGTTGTTCTGAGTAACTACGCCACGAGCGACATCCGCCAGCGATGTGCACAACTCGGAGTCGATGCTGTTTTCGACAAGTCCAATGAAATAGATGACCTCGTGGACTACTGCATCAAACTCTGTAATCCCGATGATTAAGCAATCACGCAGAGGCCATCAATTGCAGCCAAATCGCGGTTTGGCGAATTGAAATCAGTCAATCAACTTGTTCTTCAGCGCGTAATAGGTCAGGTCGCTATTGGACGCCAAGCTCATCTTCTCCATGACACGGGTGCGATAGGTGCTGACGGTTTTGACGCTCAGAGAAAGTGCTTTAGCAATGTCGCCAGCCGTTTCGCCCTTTGCCAGCTTGAGAAACACCTGAAATTCCCGTTCCGACAATTGCTCATGCGAAGCCATGTCATTAGGCCGGTTCAACTGCTGGGCAAGCAGCTCTGCCACCGTCGGCGTGATATAGCGTTTGCCAAGAGAAATCACGCGGATCGCATCGACGATTTCGGACGGATCACATTCCTTGTTCAGGTAGCCGCTGGCGCCTTGGCGAATCAGGTTGACAGCGTAGTGTTCCTCGGGATAGCCGCTCAGGATAAGAATGCCGACATCCGGCGCCTTGGCGCGAATCATGGCAAGGGCGTCGATACCGCTTTGACCTGGCATCGACAAATCCATCACCAGAATGTCGAGTTCTACATTGCGAACAAGATCAATGGCTTCACGGCCGCTTCCAGCCTCTCCCACAACGCGCAAATCCACCTGGTCAGAGAAAAACTGCTTGAGTCCGGAGCGCACGATGGCGTGATCATCAACAATTCCGATTTTTATCATGACGCTTTCTTTCTATAAGAACTCAAACGCTTGCACGCAGGGCAAACGTATTGGACCAAAGAACCATTTTTGGGGCATTTTTAGTAAATGTCAGCGTCTATTATTCACGAACAATACCGAGAAGTACGTAGGAGAGCTTCCATGAAATTCCCAAAACTTCCCAAACTGGCAATCAGCCTGCCCCTAGCGATATTGGCAGCCGCCATCCTGATTTTCATCAATGAAGCAAGTTTCAGGCAATCTACCCAAGCTGTTTCCCGCATAGAAGAAGCGCAAAAGACGCGCGGAGCCCTCAATAAATTGCTGCAGCAATTGCTCGACGCGGAAACCGGTCAACGCGGCTATTTGCTAACCGGCGACGCAAGCTACCTTGAACCGTATAGCCTCGCACTGGACAGCATTAACCAGAACATGGATTTTTTGCGCCAACTGTTTACTTCAGACTCGACACAACTGGGTGAATTCAGCCTGCTCTCCCGTCATGTGGCCCGCAAGCTCGCCGAGATTGATCTGACCGTGCGTATGCGCAAGGAAGGAAAGGAAGACGCCTGGAAGTTCGTGTTAACCACAGACGTCGGAAAAGAACAAATGGAAGGCATCCGTTTACGGGTTGCCAATCTGGGAGCCGCAAGCGTAAAGGATATGGAGAACGCACAGGCACAGATCAATCGCACGCTGCAGTTGTCGCGCGTAGGTGTTTCAATCATGGCGCTAACTGGTTTGCTGGCTTTTTACATGTACCTCCTCCAGACCGATGCGTTGCTGCAATCCGGCAAGCGTGAACAGGAGGCATTGCAACGGGAGCGCGACCATCTTGAACTGCAGGTGCGTGAACGAACGGCCAACCTTGCCGAGCTGGCAACCCATTTGCAAAATGTGCGCGAAGATGAACGTGGGCATCTGGCCCGCGAACTGCATGACGAGTTGGGTGCGCTACTGACCGCGGCAAAGCTGGACGTCGCACGGCTAAAGTCCCGTCTTGCCGGCAACCTGCCGGAAGCCGCCGAGCGACTGGCGCATCTGACCAACACCCTGAACAGCGGTATCGCACTGAAACGCCGTATCGTTGAAGACCTGCGCCCCTCCTCGCTGTCGCATCTGGGCCTGGTCGCATCGCTTGAAATCCTGGCGCGTGAGTTTGAAGAGCGCTCGGGCCTGTCGATCACCACCGACCTGGAAAGTGTCGAGCTTGGTGGCTCGGCACAACTGACGGTGTATCGACTGGTGCAGGAGTCGCTCACCAACATCGGCAAGTACGCAGAGGCTACCCAAGCAGTGATCAGTCTTCAGAACATGGATGGCTATATATCCATCGAAGTACATGACAACGGCAAAGGCTTCGACGTTGACAGCGTCGGTGCAGGCAGTCACGGCCTTTCAGGAATGCGTCATCGCGTCGAGGCTGCGGGCGGCCGCTTAAGCGTTGCCAGTACCAAAGGCAATGGTGCCCACATATCCGCCATCATGCCCAAAACCCTCTAGATTTCTGGCTGTCACACGGCCATTCATCAGTGAATCTCATTGCCTGAAATCGTCAGCCTCTTCCTACAGGACATACACGCCGCTACTGACATTCCGGAGCGATTAAAGCCGATGAGGAAAAAATATCTTTTTCATTAACCTTGTTGCATGTATCGAAACAGTGCTTCAACCAGGACACTGACACTTCAATCATCATCAAGGAGAACGTCATGCTGCATTACTCGGTTGTTTTTTTGGTAGTCGCCCTGATCGCTGCAGTTTTCGGTTTTGGCGGCATTGCGGCCGGTGCCGTTGAAATTGCAAAAATCCTGTTCTTTATTTTCGCCATCATGGCCATCGTGAGTTTTGTCGCAGGCTTGATGCGACAGAAGAACTAACGAACTGCTCCTACAAATGAAATCTTGTCGTGACGAAGACCTGCGGCAAGGTTCCATCTTGGCCTGATTGCAATTTCATTCTTCATTCTTCCGTTTTATTTCCCCAACTCTACAAGGACATCCCATGAACACGAATTCCTCCCTCGCACGTGACGCCATGCCAGCCGTTCGCCAAGCCTCTGAAGACCTGCTGCAGAACGCCAGCAAGGCACTCAGCTCCACACGCGATCAAGCGAACCATGCGCTTGATAAGGCAGACGACAAGGTTCGCGAACTTCGCGGTGAAGTCGATCCACTGGTTGACATGCTCGCATCAAAAGCACAAAGGCTCGCACGCCAGAGTCTGGATATGGCTGCAGAAGCAAAAGAAAAAGCGCAACAGTCCCTCATGCACTATGCAAGCGCAACCAGCCACTATGTCTCAGAGCAACCTGTTCGCTCGGTACTGATTGCTGCGGCTGTGGGTGCGGTGGTGGCAATTCTGGTGTCCTCTACGCGTCGCCGTAATCAGTACTGAGTCGCTAACTCATCATCCGACACGTCCTGCCCACACCCATGCTGCACCCGCTTTTTTCCACTTTGGTCCAGAGACCTGACCTTCTGGTCGACCACCTCTCCGCCTATACCGCGCTGTTTGGCCAGGAAGCTAAAACTGCAGGAACCGAAGTCATTCAAAGGTTGCTCGCCTGGGTATTGGCGGTCGTTTGTGGTTCTATTTTTCTGGTGCTGGCCGGCATTTCGCTGATACTGGGTTTCTCGCAAAACCAGTTTCACTGGATTTTGGTTGTGGTTCCGCTGTTTGCACTGTTGCTCACGGCTCTTGCCGTGTCAAAAGCAAAAAAACCCTTGCCTACTGAGCATTTTCCGCTTCTTAAAGAACAGCTTGACACCGATGTAGTCGCATTGCGTATGGCAAGTTAACCAGCCCTATGATGACCAACGCTATTGAGATCTCCCCCCAAGATCGGCTGGCCGCCAGCCGCAGGGCCATCGTTCGCTACATGCGGGACGGCGAACCTCCATCATCTGGACCTCGGTATGCAGGTGACCTTGAATATGGGCTGGATGCGCCACCGCCGGCAGAAGCGGGTAAGTGGCAGTTCTTCAAACATGCTGTCCACTCCTGGTGGCAACACCACCCGGCTCAACTGGCCCTAGCACTCGGCAAACCCGCTATCAGCCGGTATGCGGAGCATCAACCATTACGGCTGCTGGGTCTGGCAGCTGGTGCCGGGGCGGCATTCGTCTGGATTCGCCCATGGCGGCTGGTATCAATCACAGGTCTGCTATTCGCCACCCTTAAATCTTCGGAAGTGTCAGCCTTGGTGCTCTCGTTACTATCCCGTCCCGCAACAAAAAACTCAAAGGCAAGCTATGACTGAGAAAAAAAATAAATCATCTGACAACTTGGTATTAAACGAAGCTGGCCTGCAGGCAGCCAAGGCCAGCCTTGAAGAAGGCGCGGTCACTCCCGCCTACGGTCCTCACCGTGAAGCAATCATCAAACTACTCAATGACTCGCTTGCAACAGAACTGGTGTGCGTGCTCCGGTACAAGCGCCATCACTTCATGGCCAGCGGCCTGTCGTCGCCAAAGATTGCAGAAGAATTCATGGTCCACGCTGGAGAAGAGGCTGCACATGCAGATCGCATCGCCAAACGCATTGTCCAGCTAGGCGGCGAGCCGGATTTTTCGCCATCGACTTTGCTGTCGCGCAGCCATGCAGACTATGACGATTCCAATGACCTCAAAACCATGGTGCGTGTCAACCTGATCGCCGAACGCGTGGCCATTGAAAGTTACCACCAGATGATTGCACTGATTGGCGACAAGGACACCACGACGCGACGCATGCTGGAAGACATCCTGGCCCAGGAAGAAGAACATGCCGACGAGCTGAAAGACTGGCTCGAAGACTGAGGGCTGCGGCCGTATACATTAACCACCAGTTGATCGGCGTGGTGCCACTGATTAACAGGCTTTTCGATGAGAGCACCGATTGATACCACTTACTCACTTAAGGAAATAATATGAAATACGCTCGCGCACTTGCTTTTGCAGCCATGGCTGGCATCACGATTCTGTCCACAGGTTGCGCGGTTGGGCGTGGCCAGGAAACCGCTGGTGCCTATGTAGATGATGCCGCCATCACCACGTCCGTAAAGGCCAAATTTGTTGAGGACAAAACCGTTTCAGCTACTTCCATCAGCGTTGAAACCCTCAACGGCACGGTTCAGCTTTCCGGTTTTGCAAAATCCAGTGCCGAAAAATCACAAGCTGAAAATCTTGCACGTGGCGTGAAGAATGTCCGCGCCGTCCGCAACGACATCGTTGTGCGCCCATAAGTTTGCGCGAGTGATCATCATGAGATGACTGGTCACTCACCCTCGGGTTACGAACAAGCAGATGCGGGATTCATCCGCATCTGCTTTTTTCGTATTTGATGCGTAGCAGCAGCTAAGCCCGAGCTGTGAACGCGTACAAAAAAGTCTCCTTACGGAGGCTTTACATGCAGTGTTCACGGTTACTGATACAACATCAACCTGGCTTCACAACCAGCTTGTTATTTACCGAGCTCACACCCTTGACGGCTTTTGCAATGGTGGTCGCCTTGTCTTTGGCTGCTGCCGTTGGAGCGGGTCCGTTGAGCGTGACAGCACCGTTTTTGGTGTCGACATCAATCTTGATCGCACTCAGATCGTCATCTTTGGCGAACTCCGACGAAACAGACGCGGTGATGGCGATGTCGCCCACGGTTGCGCTGACTGATGCCGCGCCGCTTTTACCTGCCGCTTCGGCTTTTTGTGCCTCGTCCTTGATGGCATCGCCAGCTTTCGCCATGGACGCCTCGGTCTTGGCCTTGGCCTCGGTCGCTGCCTGTTCGGTTTTGGCTACAGCCGAGTCCAGCTTCTGGCCAACGGTCTGGCCAGGGTCCTTCTTGCCGCAGGCACCTAAGGCCACCAGCAATACCAGTGAACAGACCGTGGTAGCTGTTCGGGCAGGAACATGGGGAATAAAAAGAGGGTTTGAAGTCATGAAAATCTCCTGGGGTTTTTAAGACGATCAGACGCATTGGCGCTGCACTTCCAATAAAGCTCAAATTCTGTCAATCACCTTTTTGGCCTTGTCCTTGAAGGACTCCTTGGCATCGCCGTAACCGCTCTGCAGTTTGCCCTTGCCCTGATCAGCCAGACCCTCGCCTTCGAGGCGTTCATTACCTACTGTTTTGCCGGCAACCTCTTTGACTTTGCCAACAACCTCATCCACACGTCCCTTGACCTGATCCTTGTTCATGGTGAACTCCTTGAAAGTGAACTAACAATTTACCGGCACACCCGAAGCCGCAATGAAGCGGCCTGCTTGGCACATGATTAACACCAGATTGCTCTGGCATAACCACCTGCTCTCAATCTAGGGTGTGGCGTGCGTACAGACGATAAGCGCTCGCTGTTTTTTCTGTAGGACAAAAGATGCTGCAACCATGCTCACAAAAACATGCTCTGGCTATTCAGTCCAATGGTTCAACGCGGATAGCAGCTGCCGTGACGTTTGCGAAAGTCACGCGGATTTTCAGCAATCGGGTCACTGAACAGGCCGCGCTTGCCGGCCAGCGCGCGAGACTGCTCAACAACATACGGGCCGGGGTCCTTCCGGTAGCTATACGACCATGCATGGCCAGCAGACACCATCCATCGGCCAACATCCTCGCCCTGTAGCTGCAGCCTGGCGAGCAGACGGCCGTAGTCGTCATGCGAGCGTCCGGGATTGGCGATCAGCGTCACGCTCTGGCCCTTGACATGGCGCGTCAGCGCAGCGCGAGACGATGCACCGCCAGCCTGGCAACCCTCGGGGGCATCAATCCCTTCAATGCGGACTTTCAGCGTTTCGTTCGATGGCGTCACCCGCACCCACACGGTGTCGCCGTCGACCACGTGCGTGACCACTCCTTCATATACAAGCGGTGCCGGCTGCGCAAGCGGGCTGACGGAACCCACTGCCCACAACAGGGCGGCAAGCACAGTGAAGCGTACTGCGCGGTGGGCGCCCGCCAGGTCGTGATGTCCGAATGCCAAGGTCAAGCTGAAATAATCCAGCCCTCCAGTGGGTCGATGTTGTCGGGCAGGCCGTAATCGGGCGCGCCCTGCTCATGCCGGGTCTGGGCCCAGGCCGCCTGCATGAGGCACAGCACGGCGTCCAGGCTGTCGCCTTTGGCGTCATCGGTCAAGGCGTCGCGCTGCGCGTGCGTGAGTTTGAGGCGTAGTTGCAGGCGGGTCTGGCCCATCTCCAAAGCGTGAATCAGGTCTTTGCGGGCGATCAGCCGGTCCGGCGTTTGTTTGGCTTTGTTGTCGCTTTTATACGAGCGGCTGCCCAGCACCTCACGCGCCAGCAAGCCGGGGTAGCCCTCCAGTGCCACGCGGGTACGGTCGCCGTCATACAGGCCTGGCAAATGCACGCCTGCAGCCAGCAGGCGGGGCGCACCTGCGTGCAGCATATAGGCCACAGGCGGATTGACCCATTTCATCGACGGGCTCGAACCCGCAGGTTTATCGGCGGCCCGATGTGCAAACTTTTGACCGACAGGCCGGGCGTCACAAAACGCGGCAAAGGTGTCGCGAATCTCTGCGCGGCTGAGCGACGCATAGTGCGCCATCAGCTCGTGCCAGCGCACCGGCCAGCCAAGGTGCACGACAAGTTCACGCGGCAGGCCGAAAGGCAGGTCAAACACGCCAAGCCATTGTGCGGGCTGGCAGAGCCAGGCCTCAAACGCCGTGAGTGAGGTGATCTGCTCTATTTTTGATAGCGTGACACGCCCGTCTTTACTGCCGCCGAGGGCTAAAACGATGGGCTTGGTACGGGTTGGGCTGCTTGAAAAATCGCAACCCAGCAACCAGCTCAACTCACGACCTGCCAATGATGGATGCCGTCGCCATCAATTCTTCAAGCAAGGCCAGCGACATCTGGCCGGACACCGCGTAGGGGTCCAGCTCGGGCTTTTCAGAGTACTTAAGCAAAATGGAATTGTTGAGTTTGGCCACATTGACCTGCCCCATGGTCCAGCCGCCAAAACGGCGCTCTGAGATTTCTTCGTAGTGCAGCAGTACCACGTCTTTGTGGCGGATGTCTTTTTGAATGTGCCCATACAACTCGCTGACCTGCATGCGCCCGCCTTCGAGGGCTTGCAAAAAAATACCGCCGCCGTAACAAAGAATGCCGGTAATGCCGCAGGCTGGGTTGTGGCTACGGGACTGCGCAAGAATTGATTCGGTATCAGACGATGAGGCGGGGTCAGCGACTCGGCTGGCGTAAAGAAGACGTACCAACATGGTGTGGGGTGCTCGGGTTGCTGGAAATGAAAAAGGGATTAATTGGTGGTGTTTTTTGGGATCAGCGCCAGGAATTCACGGCGCAAATTCGGGTCTTTCAAAAACACGCCGCGCATGACGGAGTTGATCATCTTGCTGTCCAGGTCTTTCACACCGCGCCAGCCCATACAGAAGTGGGTAGCTTCCATGACGATAGCCAAGCCGTCCGGCGAGGTTTTTTCCTGAATCAGGTCGGCCAGCTGCACCACCGCTTCTTCCTGGATCTGCGGGCGCCCCATGACCCATTCGGCCAGGCGGGCATATTTGGACAGGCCGATCACATTGGTGTGCTCATTGGGCAGCACCCCTATCCACACCTTGCCGATGACCGGGCAAAAATGATGCGAGCAGGCGCTGCGAACCGTGATCGGGCCGACGATCATCAACTCGTTCAGGTGCTCGGCATTCGGAAATTCGGTAATGGCGGGGCCTTCCACATAACGGCCCTTGAAGACCTCGTTGAGGTACATCTTGGCGACGCGGCGGGCCGTGTTGCCGGTGTTGTGGTCGCGTGCGGTGTCAATCACCATGCTGTCAAGCACGCCCTGCATCTTGCCTTCCACCTCGTCGAGCAGCTTTTCAAGTTCACCCGGCTGGATGAACTGGGCAATGTTGTCATTGGCGTTAAAGCGCTTGCGGGCGGTCAGCAGGCGTTCACGGATCTTGATGGAAACAGGCGTGCCCTCGTCAGTGGCATCTTCCATAGGCGTGTCAGATTTCATAAGCATGCCTTGATATTACCAGCCTGCCCCGAAACCGTGTTTTTAAGGGATTTGAAGGTGGTTTATGCCTCCAGTCCCCGGAATTCAGCCACAGTTAGCTATTGATTTAATAGCGCCTTGAGGTCGTCCAGGGTATTAGCCTCATGCAGCGGCTTGTCGCTGCGGATACGCAGCATGCGTGGGAACCGCACAGCGATGCCGCTCTTATGGCGCGGACTGCGGTTGATGCCCTCAAACCCCAACTCAAAAACCAGCGTCGGCTTGACGCTGCGCACCGGGCCGAATTTCTCCAGCGTGGTCTTGCGGATCACGCTGTCGATCTGTTTGAACTCTTCGTCGCTCAACCCGGAGTACGCCTTGGCAAAAGCCACCAGTTGCAATGTGACCCCCACGCTTGCCACTTCGTGTGCGACGCTGCCCCCCGAGGGGGCCGTCGCTTGCTCGGGGCGGCCCTTCGCGGCGCGTGCCTCCGGTAGCGCGGGCTCGCGCTTTTCAATCGCCTTCACCACCGCCTGCGCCTCGGCGGCATCGACGGGTGTGCGGTTCCACACCGCGAAGGTGTAATCGGTGTACAGCATGGCCCGCCGCCCGTGGCCAGCCTGGGCGTAGATCAGCACGCAATCTATGGTCATGGGTTCGATCTTCCATTTCCACCAGAGGCCATCGGCCTTGGTACGGCCGGTGCCGTAGGCTGCGTCCAGCCGTTTGAGCATGAAGCCCTCCACGCCCCGCGCGCGTGATTCGGCGCGCAGGACGGCAAACGACTGCCACGACTCAAGCCGTTCGACCGGCGACAGCTTGATGCGGGTGCCAGCCAGCAGGTGCTCGAGCATAAGCCGGCGCTCGCCTTGCGGCGTGGTGCGCACATCCTTGCCGGCAAGCTCCAGCAGGTCGTACGCCATGAAGGTCACAGGTGCATCAGCGAGTATTTTTTTGCCCAGCGTCTTGCGACCTATACGCTGCTGCAGCAGTGCAAAACTGGCCGGACGTCCGGCACCAGCTGGCGCTCCCGGCAATGCCGCAGCGTCGGCCCAGACCATGATTTCACCGTCGAGCACGGTGCCGTCCGGCAAGGGCTGCGCGAGGGCGATGATTTCGGGGAAACGCTCGGTCACCAGCTCTTCGCCGCGTGACCAGATCCAGACTTCGCCAGCGCGCTTGACGATCTGCCCACGTATGCCGTCGTACTTCCACTCAACCTGCCAGTCCGACACCGGGCCAAGTCTGGCGTCCAGCCTCTCCAGCGGCGTGTCGAGCTGGTGGGCGAGAAAAAACGGATACGGCTGCCCAGCGTCAAAAATATCAACAAAATCATCGCTAGCCCCCGTATTTAATGCTACCAGTGCTTCATATTTAATAGCGGTCGGCATGGTCCTAGCGTCCATATAGCCCATCATGCGCTGCGCAATGCGTTTGGCATCAATGCCAGAATGCGCGGCCAGCGCGCGCTGCACCAGCAGTTTGCTGACGCCGACCCGAAAGCCGCCGCCGACCAGCTTCACCAGCAAAAACCGCCCCTGTGAATCCAGCTCGCGCCAGTAAGCCCGCACACGCAAGGCCACCTCGTCTTCGGGCAGGCCGCGCAGAGGCAGCAAGCGGTCTTCAACCCAGTCGGCCAGCCCCAGGTCTGAATCCGTGAAGTCCAGCGGCAGGATGTAGGCAATCGTTTCAGCCAGGTCACCCACCGCCTGGTAGCACTCTTCAAACAGCCAGTCGTCCAGCCCGGCCGCTTTGCAGGCGAGCAGGCGCAGCGTGGAGGTTTTGACGACCTGGCGAGGCTTGCCGCCGGACAGGAAATAAACCGCCCAGGCCGCGTCGCGGGCCGGCGTGCGGTCAAAGTAACGCTGCAGCGCATCGACCTTGGCGTTGGTCGAAGTGGTGCCGTCGAGTTCGGCGAACAGGCGCGCGAAATACTTCATGCGGCAGCCGGTGCGTCGGTGGCACCGTCGGCGGCTCCAGCTGCCGGCGTACCCGCAGGAGGTTCGGCCACAAGGACCTGCTCTTCAACCGGGTCGTCACCGTATTCGGTATGAAAGGCCTCTGCCTGCAGGCCCTGCTCCGTAAGGTAACGCACCAGCACCGGGACGCTGCCATGCGTGACGATCACGCGGCTGGCGCCAGTCGCCCCTATGGCGCCCATCAACCCCGGCCAGTCGGCATGGTCACTGAGCACAAAGCCCTTGTCATAGCCGCCGCGTCGGCGTGCGCCACGCAGCTGCATCCAGCCGCTGGCAAACGCGTCGCTGAAGTCGCCGAAGCGCTTGATCCAAGGGCCGCCGGCGGCTCCTGGCGGACACAGGACGAGCGCGCGTTTGAAATCGGCCGCATCGGAAATGTCGCTGACCATCTTTGTTTCGGGCAGCTGCACCCCTGCTGCGCGGTAGACCTGGTTGAGGCTCTGGACAGCGCCATGAACCACGATGGGCGCAATGCCCGCGTCCAGCCCGCTCAATATACGTTGTGCCTTGCCAAAGCTGTAGCACATCACCACGCTAGCCTTGCCGGCGGCAGCATTGCCAGCCCACCAGGCGTTGATCTCGGCGAAAATTTCTGCATCGGGTCGCCAGCGGTAGATGGGTAGGCCGAACGTTGATTCGGTGATGAAGACATCACAGCGCACGGGCTCGAACGGTACGCAGGTGGCATCCGGTGCCACCTTGTAGTCGCCGCTGGCCACCCAGATCTGGCCGTCGTGGGCAAGCCTGACCTGCGCCGACCCCAGCACATGGCCCGCAGGATGCAGGGAAAGCGTGACACCGTTGTGCGTGATCTGCTCGCCGTAGTCAAGGTTTTGCAGCTGGATGCCTGTCCCTAGCCGCGAGCGCAGCACGCCTTCCGACGGGGTCGCTGCGAGATAGTGGCCATGCCCCATGCGTGCGTGGTCGGCATGGGCATGCGTGATGACTGCACGGTCTACGGGGCGCCACGGGTCAATGTAGAAGTCACCCGGCGGGCAATACAGGCCCTCAGGTCTTTGAACAATCAGGTCCTGCATGCTTGCGGTACAAAAATCAAGGCTAAAGAAAAAGACTCAAGAGAAGGCAGGTTCGGAAAAATCAATAGCGCTGACCCGCCACAAGGATGGCCAGACGCATCAGCGCGTAGGCCATGAAGTCCAGAATACGCTGGCGCAGCGGCCGCTGGCTGTAGGTCAGCGGGTCAAGACGGCGTCCGTGGCCTGCTATGGCAGTACACAGGCTGCTGCGAAGTTCTTCTGCAAAGACCTTGTCCTCTACAACCACATTGGCTTCACGCGCCAGCAGCAAGCTTAGCGGATCAAGGTTGGACGAGCCGACTGTGACCCAGTGGCCATCAATCACAGCGACCTTGGCATGGAGAAAGCTGGCTTCGTATTCATGGATCTCGATTCCCGCCCCGAGCAAGGCGCCATATACCGG
>JANYFF010000446.1 GCA_025362825.1 Polaromonas sp.
CGCCAGCACCAGCGACAGCGCAAACATGAGGGCAATGCTGGCACCGACCAGCGCCATGGCCTTGGTGCGGACTTCATCGCGGGTGACGTCGGCCAGCATGGCGGTGACAGCGGCGGAAATCGCACCGGCGCCCTGCAGCGAGCGCCCGGCGATCAGCCAGTTCAGGTCGGGCGCCCAGGCGGCGACAAAACTGCCGATCGCGAAGACCAGCAAGCCGGCGATGATCACGCGCTTGCGGCCCCACCAGTCGGAGGCGATGCCGAAAGGAATTTGCAGCAGGCCCTGCGTCAGGCCGTAGATACCCATGGCCAGGCCGACGCGCGCGGGATCGTCGCCGCCCGGATAGCGCGTCGCCTCCAGCGCAAAAACCGGCAGCACCAGAAAAAGCCCCAGCATGCGCAAGGCAAAAATCGACGCCAGCGAAGCGCTGGCGCGCCGCTCGGTGGCGGTCATGGCGTGGGACAGGAGGTATGCGGGAGACGCGGTCAAAGCAGGCTTCTAGGGAAAAGTCCAACAAAAAAGGGTAAATCCCGTGAAAAGGGCGTCGCCCGTTATTGTGCTTGAAACCGCCTGTCCGTCTATGATGGAGAGTTTTGCGGCGCCTGCACTCAATTGAACTCTTCTGACGATAGCAAATACCTGGCACGAGTGATGGCCGCCCAGCGGATCAGCATTCGCGGGGCGAGGACGCACAACCTCAAAAATATCGATCTCGATATCCCGCGCAACCAGCTGGTCGTCATCACCGGCCTGAGCGGTTCGGGCAAGTCATCGCTCGCCTTTGATACGCTGTATGCCGAAGGCCAGCGCCGCTACGTCGAGAGTCTTTCCACCTATGCCCGGCAGTTTTTGCAGCTGATGGACAAGCCTGATGTGGACATGATCGAAGGCCTGTCGCCGGCGATTTCCATCGAGCAGAAAGCCACCAGCCACAACCCGCGCTCCACCGTCGGCACAGTGACCGAGATCCACGACTACCTGCGCCTGCTGTTTGCCCGCGCCGGCACGCCGTTTTGCCCCGTGCATGATTTGCCGCTGCAGGCGCAAAGCGTCAGCGAGATGGTCGACCATGTGCTGGCCCTGCCCGAGGACACCAAACTCATGGTGCTGGCACCGGTGGCACGCGAGCGCAAGGGCGAATTTGTCGATGTGTTTGCCGAAATGCAGTCGCAGGGCTATGTACGCTTTCGGGTAGACGGCACGGCCTATGAATTTGACGACCTGCCCAAGCTCAAGAAAACCGAGAAGCACAACATTGACGTAGTGATTGACCGCCTCAAGGTGCGGCATCTGCCCGCATCCGCCGGGCCGGCTGAAGGCGTCTTGCCCGGTGTAGTCGATCCGGCGCGAACTGATTTTGACAATGTGCGGCAGCGCTTGGCTGAAAGCTTTGAAGCTGCACTGCGACTGGCAGACGGCAAAGCGATTGCGCTGGAGATGGACACCGGCAAGGAGCATCTCTTCAGTGCCAAATTCTCCTGCCCGGTCTGCAGCTACTCACTGAGCGAGATGGAGCCACGGCTGTTTTCGTTCAACTCGCCGGTTGGCGCCTGCCCGACCTGCGACGGCCTCGGCCATATGGAATTTTTTGATCCGGAGCGCGTGGTGGCCTTCCCCACGCTGAGCCTCGCCAGCGGCGCCGTCAAGGGTTGGGACCGGCGCAACGGCTACTACTTCTCGATGCTGGAAAGTCTGGCCAAGCATTACCAGTTTGACATCGACACCGCCTTTGAGGCCCTGCCCGACAACGTGCGGCAGGTGGTACTGCATGGCTCGGGCGAGGAAGAAATCAAGTTCAGCTATGTCATCGATTCAGGCAGTAGCGCAGGTCGCAAGCAAAGCAAAAAACATACATTTGAAGGCGTGATCACCAACTTTGAGCGCCGCTACCGCGAGACCGATTCCACCGCGGTGCGTGAAGAACTGGCCCGCTACCGCAGCTTGCAGGCCTGCCCCGACTGCCGCGGCACACGCCTGCGCGAGGAGGCGCGCCATGTGTACCTGGTTGGCGCAGCACATGAAGGCACGGACGCCCTGGACCGCAGCAACCGCAAGGCGATTTACGAAATCAGCAAGAGCACGCTGCGCGAGAGCTTTGAATATTTCAACACCCTGAAAATGCAGGGTGCCAAGGCCGAGATTGCCGACAAGGTGGTGCGCGAGATCGGGCTGCGCCTGAAGTTTCTCAACGACGTGGGCCTTAATTATTTGAGCCTGGACCGCAGCGCCGAGACCCTCTCGGGCGGCGAGTCGCAGCGCATACGGCTGGCCTCGCAGATCGGCTCCGGCCTGACCGGCGTGATGTATGTGCTCGACGAGCCCAGCATCGGCCTGCACCAGCGTGACAACGACCGGCTGATCGGCACGCTCAAGCACTTGCGCGACATCGGCAACAGCGTGCTGGTGGTCGAGCATGACGAAGACATGATTCGCGCGGCTGATCACGTCATTGATATGGGCCCAGGCGCCGGCATCCACGGCGGGCGCGTGATGGCGCAAGGGACGTTTGAAGAAGTGCTGGCCAATCCCAACTCACTGACTGGCAAATACTTGGCGCGAGTGCTGGAAATCGCCGTGCCGACGCGGCGCACGCCCTGGCTGCCAACGGTCTTCAAGGAAGCCCCGAAAGAGATCAAGAAGCCGCGCTTTGCGCCCAGCGCTGCAGGCGTCAAACGCGCTGCGCGCGAAGCCGAACATCTGCGCACACAGGGCGACATGCAGTGCCTGAAGGTCATCAATGCCAGCGGCCACAATCTCAAAAACGTGAGTGTTGAATTTCCCGTCGGCCTGCTGACCTGCGTGACCGGTGTGTCGGGCTCCGGCAAATCGACGCTGGTCAATGACACGCTGTATGCCGCTGTGGCGCGCACGCTGTACCGGGCGCATGAAGAACCCGCTCCACACGAAGCGATTGAAGGCATCGAGCATTTCGACAAGGTCATCAATGTTGACCAGTCGCCGATTGGCCGCACACCGCGCAGCAATCCGGCAACCTACACCGGCCTCTTCACGCCGATACGCGAGCTGATGGCCGAGATGAACACGGCGCGAGAGCGCGGCTACGGCGCGGGCCGCTTTTCATTCAACGTCGCCGGTGGCCGCTGCGAAGCCTGCCAGGGCGACGGCATGGTCAAGGTCGAGATGCACTTTTTGCCCGACGTGTACGTGCCCTGCGATGTGTGCAAGGGCATGCGCTACAACCGCGAAACACTTGAGGTGCAGTACAAGGGCAAAAACATTGCGCAAATCCTGGACCTGACAGTAGAAGTGGCGGCCGAGTTCTTCAAGGCCGTCCCCAACATCGCACGTAAGCTGCACACGCTGCTCGATGTGGGCCTTAGCTACATCAAGCTCGGCCAGGCGGCAACGACGCTGTCGGGCGGCGAGGCGCAGCGTGTGAAGCTGGCGCTGGAGCTCAGCAAGCGCGACACCGGCCGCACGCTCTACATCCTGGACGAACCCACCACCGGCCTGCACTTTGCCGACATCGACCTGTTGCTCAAGGTGCTGCACCAGCTGCGCGATGCCGGCAACACCATCGTGGTGATTGAGCACAACCTGGACGTCATCAAGACCGCAGACTGGCTGATCGACATGGGGCCAGAAGGTGGCGCCGGCGGCGGTATGGTGGTGGGCGTCGGCACACCTGAAGACCTGGCAGCCAACACTGCCAGCCATACCGGGCATTACCTCGCACGGCTGCTGTGAACCAGCAATGGCCACAGCTAAAACCGGCTGTAGCCCATTTTTTTCGGGCATATATAGCTATGTTTTTAGTAGCAATCAGCTGAAGCCGTAGAGTTCGGCAGGGTTATCGACGAGGATTTTCTGACGCGCCGCATCTGATGGTGCCCAGGAAAACAGCAGGTCGTACAGCGCTACTTCAGACGGCGGCGGGTTGCGGCCGGGGTGCGGCCAGTTGCTGGCCCAAAGGCAGCGCTCGGGAAATTTCTCGGCCAGCGTGCGTGCCAGCAAGCTGACGTCGTCATAGTCTGGTGCGCCGGCCTTTGCGGTCTCATAGGGCGCCGACAGCTTGATCCAGGCCTTGCCGGTGTCCAGCACGCGCAGCAGCGACTGGAAGGACGGGTGGTCGGGCTTGACCGGCTCCAGGAACTTGCCGTTGTGGTCAATCACCAGCTTGCAGGGCAGGCGTTTGAGCCGTTCTTCATAGTCAGGCAGGTCGCGCCCGTCGAGCTGCAGGTTAATCATCCAGTCCATGGCTGCCAGGCGCGAGGCCACCGGCTCAAGTGACGCCCACGGCAGCACCGGGTTGATCATCATGTAGCGCACGCCGCACATGCCGCCGTCGTCCAGGCGCTGCAGCTCGGTATCCGAAACATCGGGCTGCACCAGTGCGATGCCGCGGCCGTCCTTGCCCAGTTGCGCGACTGCGTCCAGCGTGCAGCTGTTGTCAAAGCCGTAGGCCGATGGCTGGACAACCACCGCGCGCGACAGGCCCAGCGCCTTCTGCACCTCGCGGTAGCTGGCCACCGGCAGGTGCGAAGGCACCCAGGCGAGCTTGGGCACCATGGGGTATTTGTCTTCATAGATGTGAACGTGGCAATCGCACGCACCGGCATAGGTTTTGTTCTGGGTGGCTTGCATGGTGTTTCCAAGAGATCTGGCGAATAAAAAAAGCGGGCGACTCAGGGTGCCTGCACGCCAAAGGCACGCTGCCAGCGTGTGGCCTGCGCGGCATTGACGGCCCCCACCGGTATGCGGCCCGCCAGCAGCTCGGCAACCTGCGCCACAGTTTCCATGGCCTGGTGCTCGATGGCCGGCGGCGTGAGACCGCCTATGTGGGGCGTGGCCACCACGCGTGAATGCGCGGCCAGGCGCGGCGACGGCATCTGGTCCGGTGCGCGGCCCACGTCCATGGCGCAGCCGGCAATGGTTTTGGCATCGAGTGCGGCCAGCAGCGCGTCCTCATCGACCAGGTTGCCGCGCGCGGCATTGATGAAATACGCGCCGGGCTGCATGGCGGCAAATGCAGCGGCATCCATCAGGCACTCGGTAGCTTCGGTTGCGGCGGCCAGGCAGACCACGTAGTCCGATTGCTGCAGCAGCGATGGCAGGCTGACCTGCGCCACTTCGGCCCGGCCGGTTGGTATGTAGGGGTCTGACACCACCACGCGCATGCCCAGCGCCAGCGCGATGTCGCACAGGTAGCGGCTGATCTGGCCGTAGCCTATGACGCCCAGCGTGCTGCCCCGCAGCTCGCGGCCCATCAGGGCGTTGGCGTTTTGGCCCGCGTGGTATTGCGCGGCCGACACGCTGATGTGACGACTCAGGTCAATCATCACGCCAACGACCCATTCACTCACCGACACGATAAAGCCTGCACTGGCCTGCGTCACCAGCACGCCGTGACGGCTGGCTGCTGCCACGTCGATATTGCGGATGTCGATGGCGCAGCGTACAAAGGCCCTCAGGGCCGGCAAGGCGACAAACAGCGCCTCGTCACCGGGCGTCTGGCGGTAGGAAATGATCACGTCGCAGTCACTGGCCAGCGCTGCCAGCTGCGTTGGCGAAAGCTCGGCGCTGCCGGGGTTGAAGCGCACCTGCGCAAGACTCTTCAGGGCTACGATGGCGCGGTCGCCGAAATAGTGCGCAAGCTTGTCCTGCGGGTGGCTAACAAAAACCGTTGTCATTCAAAAACCCTGTTCAAAATTCAAGTGCCAACGTCGTCATGACTGCAGGCCGCAACAGAATCGCGTACCACGAGCGTTGGCTGGAAGATGAATTCCTGCGTCGGCACCGACGGATCAGCGAGACGGCTCATCACACGCTCAACCATGACCTGCGCCATCTCGGGCACTGGCAGCCGCACACTGGTCATGGCCGGGTGCATCAGCGCAGACAGAAACACATTGTCGATACCGATCACCGATACATCCTGTGGCACGGCCAGCCCGGCATCCCGAAAGCCAGCCATCAGGCCAAACGCCGTCATGTCGTTGACGCCGATCACACCCGTGGGCCGGTCGGGCAGCGCTGCCAGCATGCCGGCCTGCGTGCGGCCGAGTTCGCTCATCATTGAGTCGCCGTATTCGCCCACCTGCGTACCATCGAAGACCTTTGCAGTTTTCTCGAGACCGGCACTTTTGGCTGCCGCCAGAAAGCCGGCGATTTTCTCGTTGCGGCTCATGGTGCGGCCCGCCGGCGTGACAAACGCCAGCCGGGTGTGGCCGTTCTCTATGAGGTGCTGCGTGGCCAGCCGCGACGATTCAAAACTGTCCACCGTGACGTGGTCGACGATGGATGTCATACCGGGCGTGGCACGCCGGTCATAGCTGACCATCACCAGGCCGCGCTCGGCAGCGGCTTCAACATGCAGCTCGTCTATCAACGATGAAATGATGATGACGCCGCGTACGCCGTGCGCCAGCAGGTCGTCAAAAAAGCTTGCCTCTTGGGCGGCATCGCGGTAGGTGTTACCGATCATGATGCGAAAGCCATAGCGCTCCTGCGCCAGCGCCTCGATCTCGCGGGCAATAAAGCCGTACATCGGGTTGGCCATGGACGGCACCAGCAGGCCGATCAGTGGTGTGTAGCCCGTCTTGAGCTGGCGCGCTGTGGAGCTGGGCCGGTACTTCAGTTGCGCAATCGCCGCCTCCACACGCACAAGGGTGTCGGGCGCCATGCGGTTGCTGCGGCCATTGAGTACATTCGAGACAGTGCTGGTTGAAACACCTGCCAGTAAGGCGACATCGCTGATCTTGCTCACGGATGGATTCTTAAGGTTTTGGTTTTTACAGGCCCATGCGGGTGGGGAGCCACAGCGAAAACTGCGGCACCAGCACCAGCAGGATCAGCGTGACAAACAGCACTGCCAGGTATTTCATCATCGGCCGCCAGACGTCCCTGATGTTGGTGCCGGTAATCGCGCAGGTGGCAAACAGCCCAAGGCCGACCGGCGGCGCAAACAGGCCCAGGCCCATCGCAATGACCATCACCGTGCCGAAGTGCAGCGGGTTGACACCCAGCTGCGACGCAATCGGCGTGAGCAGCGGGCC
Source organism: Polaromonas sp. (assembly GCA_025362825.1). Lineage (GTDB taxonomy): Bacteria > Pseudomonadota > Gammaproteobacteria > Burkholderiales > Burkholderiaceae_C > Polaromonas. The sequence goes on from JANYFF010000446.1 coordinate 7,017, forward strand.
GAAGATGATGAGCGCCGGCGCACCTTCAAGAATGGCACCGAAGACAATCATGATGAGTACCGACAAAATCACGAACATGGTGCTGCCGTAGGAATGCGCAAAGCCGATCATGAAGTGCGACAGGTACTGCGGTATCTGCTGAATCGTCAGTGCGAACGACACGCTGGATGCAGCGGCCACAATAAACAAAATGCCGCCGGCCATCGATGCGGATCGCACAAAAAGCTGCGCAACGGACTTCACCGTCAGCTCCCTGAATGCCAGCCAGCCAACAACCAGTGCATACATCACGGCAAAGGCCGAGACCTCGGTCGATGTGGCGACGCCGGACGTCACGCCCTTGCCTATCATCGCCACCATCACCAGCGCCACCAGCGCACCACCCAGCAGCCTAAACATCGGGGTACGGGTTTCAAATGCTTCATCCGGGTCGATGCGTGTGCCGACATAAATCGTCACCGCAGCCAACGACAGCGCGAGCACCGCAGCGGGTACCAGCCCCGCCATGAAGAGGCCGGCAATCGAGATATTGGCGACAAAGCCCATGATGATCATATTGATGCATGGCGGAATCGTTTCTGCCATCACCGCGGTGCAGGCCAGCAGGCCGGCGGTTTCGTTCGGGTCCTGTTTTGTCTTGCGCACCGCAGGCATGATGATGCCGCCCACTGCCGCGATATCGGCCAGCTTGGAGCCCGACACGCCTGAAAAGAAAGCCGTAGCGGTGATGGTGATCAGCCCCAGCCCGCCGCGCACGCGGCCGAACATGCGCAGCAGCAATTCGATCAGCCGCGACGACATGCCGTTCGATTCCATCAGCAAACCGGCCAGTACAAAAAACGGTATCGCCAGCAACACGTAATGGTCGGTGCCAGCCATCACCTGCTGTGAATACACCAGCATGGGCAGCGACGGATCAGCCATGAAAAATACCAGCGACGACAGCGCCAGCACAAATGCAATCGGCACGCCCAGTACCAGGCCACCCACAAAGCCGATGGTCAGCAGCATCCACGGCTGTACGGCATAGCCCGGCACCAACACGTTCCAGCTGACGACCAGCGCCACCAGCGCAACACCCGCAGCCAGCGTTGACCACACCTGGCGGGGCGGGCCATTGACTGCATTCGCAATGCCAAACAGCGTCATGAACAAACTGCCAATGACCACCGGGAAGGTGTAGATCCACTGCGGCAGGCCGATGGGTGTGGTGCTGGACCACGAGTCCACCAGTAGGCCAACAGACGAGGCAAACAGACTCGCCGACACACCCACGATGATCCAGCTGGCGAACTGGATCAGCGCCGGTTGCCAGCGCTCCGGCAGCATGCCGCGAAAAATATCGACGCCCACATGCTGGCTGCGCGCCAGCACGGTGGCTGCGCCAAAAAATACCAGCACGATCATCAGCGCACGGGCAACTTCTTCAGCCCAGTCAAAAGGCTCATGCAAAAAGTAGCGAAAGATGACCGATACAAAAACCACCAGCACATCGACCGCCAGCACCACGCCCGCCACGTACTCGGTCATGCGCATCAAGCGCGCCAGCCAGCGGCCGGACGAGTGGCTGACACTAAAGCCGGGTGCCGATGCGTGGGCCGGGTTGTGCGTCACGGTTTCGGGTGCCGCCGCGGGCAGGGCTGCCGACATGCTGGCCTCCATGCTCAGACCCGCGCCGCGCTGATGGCCGTGAACAGGGGCGCAGTCTCAGGATATTGTTTGGCAAAGTTGGCCCAGAGTTTGGTTTCCATTTCCTTGCGCACAGAGTCACGTTCGTTCTTTGCCATCGGACTGAAGACAATACCGAGCTTTTTCAGGTCCTCAATACCTTGCAAGCCTTTCTCGGTGCCGACCTTGCGCAGTTGCAGGGTTGAATCGGCAGCCGCCTTCATGAAGGCCGGCCGCAACTCGGCCGGGATCTTGTCGATGCCGCGCTTGCCCATGATGCAGACCATGGGGCTGAACAAATGCTCGGTCATCCAGCAGTACTTGACGACTTCATTGAGCTTGCTGGCCAGCACCGTGCCGGAGTCATGCTCGAAGCCATCGACCACACCGGTCTGCGCGGCCATGTAGAGCTCGCCAAAGGAAATCGGCGTCGGGATGGCGCCCATGATCTTGAAGGTTTCAATGAATGCCGGCGTCGGCAGCACACGCAGCTTGACGTTCTTGATGTCGGCCAGCGACTTGACCGGCTGCTTGGTATACACATTGCGCGCGCCGTAATGGGCGCTCCAGGTGATGACCTGGCAACCGGTGCCCTTTTGCAGCATGTCGTTGAGCTTCGCGCCGACGCCGCTGTCCAGTGCTTTGGCCACATGCTCGTAGCTGTCAAAAAGATAGCCCAAATCCAGCATGCCGAGCTGCGGCGTGACGGTGGCCCAGATCGACGAACCCGTCAGCATCATGTCGATGGATCCGACCTTGACCTGCTGCACCACATCACTTTCCTTGCCGAGCTGGTTGTTGGGAAAATAGTCGATGCGGATCTTGTCGCCAACCGCCTTTTTAAGGTTGGCTTCCATCAGCTGTTCCCAAGCGAAATGGGACGAGTTAAGGTCGGGCAGATGGGCGGACGACAGGCGCAGCGCGATCGTGGACTGCGAACGGGCCATGCTTGAGAAGCCCGCGGCGGCAACTGCCAGCGAGGCGGCGGAGGTGGACTGGACAAACCGGCGGCGTGAAAGTGAAGTCATTTTTTGTCTCCTGGATGTATTTGGTATGACTGGGTGGTTCTTTGTAGAACGATTTACTGTATCGTTACACCAAACCGCCGACAAGCCGGTTTGGCTAGGTGTATTCCTCCGTAATCAGCCGTTTTATGGCCGCCACAACGCGGTCGGCAATCAGGGACAATGGCCTGCTGCTTGATCACTCCTTACTCCGGGCTGCCCTTCATGTCTTCCATCACCCTGCGCTTTCTGGCCGAACCCAGCACCGTCAACTTTGGCGGCAAAGTCCACGGTGGCACCGTCATGAAGTGGATCGATGAGGCCGGTTATGCCTGCGCCACCCGATGGGCCAAACGCTATTGCGTCACGGTGTCGGTAGGCACCATAAGGTTTGGCCGGCCCATCATGATTGGCGACCTGGTTGAAGTAGAAGCACGGCTGGCCTACACCGGCAACACCAGCATGAATATTTCTGTCGAGGTGCGCGCCGGCGACATGAAGACCGGCGACATGCGGGTCATCACCGAATGCCTGGCGGTGTTTGTGGCAGTCGATACCGATGGCAAGAGTATCCCGGTCGAGGCCTGGCAACCTGAAACCCCGGGCGAGCTGGCCCTGGCCCAACGCGTCAAGGCACACCTTGATGCCGCCCGCGCCATGCAGCCTTCAGTTTGACGCCGGACCCGGCACACATGAATCCAAAAGCCCTGACGGGCCGCGACCTTGCGGCTGCACTCGCGGTCGTGCTGATCTGGGGCGTGAATTTTGTCATCACAAAATTTGCGCTGCGTGATTTCACACCCTTCCAGCTGGGCGCCGTGCGCTACCTGTTTGCGGTGTTGCCAATGGCGCTGTTTTTAAAGCCGCCGCGCGTCCACTGGAAATGGGTGGTGATCTACGGCGCCTTTCAGGGCGTTGGCCAGTTCGGCCTGATGTTTCTCGCGCTCAAGGTAG
>JANYFF010000459.1 GCA_025362825.1 Polaromonas sp.
TCCCTTTTCAAACTCTTAATATTCCGTGCTGACAGTCGTTGAATTCCACCCAGAATTGACCCCGTAAGGGGGTGTTCGTCCTTTTGATGCAGATTGACACGCCAGGTGAAGAACTAGCCATATAAATCAACAGATTGGATATGTGCTAGTTTTCGCTAAACATCCCGTACATGCAGTTTGACACTTTCGCATGCCCATATGGGAGCGCACTTCAACCGGTTGAACTTTCGGTTGTAATGGCCGTTTGGGATTCTCAGAGTGAGATTCCCGTTTTGTCTTCGATTTGTTTCTTGATATACCCCTTGGCGAGGTCTTTGACGAGATCGAACGTGAGCCCACCCACTTCCAGAGCTCCACTCTTAGTTTGTCGCCACACCTCCGGACTGCGGATGGAGTCGAGAAAGTCATGCCCATCCCAGGTCAGCGACTTGAAATTTATGCCCATCCTAGGCCTACTACCGCTTCCGATGATCAACCCAGCCTCATCAATTAGATGGAGGTGATATTCAATCTGCTCCGCCGTAAAACCATCAATTTGAAACTCTTCTTCCGGGTTATTTTTATCCAACCAAATATTGATAATGGCGCCGCTGCGCATCGGGATCGCCTCCAGCTTCAATAGCAATTCCCGAATCAAATCCATGTCCCGTGTCATCGCAAAACTCCTTATTGAGGTGACCCTTTTATTGACGTATACGAGGGTCGGCCATGTTTCCTGAAATTTTTCAAAATCAGGTTTGATTTCCCGTCGCTGTTGGATTTTTTGCCTCTCTCTTGGCTGATCGACTGGCTCCCGCAGCCGGGCTCTGCACGGCCTTCTCAGGACTGGTTACCGGCGCCCTGAGGCGCTCCAGCATGCTGGCCACCACCTGCTCTTGGGCCGTGACGGATGACCTAGCCGTCGCCAGCGCCAGTTCCAGCTGCTGCTTCGCGGTGAGCAGTTCGTCGACCTTGGCCAGCAACTCCTTATTCGAGGTGCTGAGCTGCTGGACGGCACTGTCCTGCTCGACCAGGCGTCGGCCCAATTCCTCCGCGCGCCTTTGCGCAAACCCCAGTTCATCCTTAAGCGTCCGCAGGCCCCGCACCTCTTCCTGGGCCTGGTGCAGATCGCCCTGGGCGCGCGACAAATCGCCCAGCAGGCGTGCGTTGTCCTGAAGCGTGTGAACGGCTTCCTGCTGCTTGGTAGCCAAGGTCTCGTTCACGGTGCGCAGCTCGGCCTGCAGGTACTGCACCTGCTGTTCGTGCTTGCGCTGATCCTGGTCGCGCTGTTCCTTGCTGGACTCCCGGAAATGCTCCAGCGCCTGGCGCGCATGCTGGTGCTTTTCTTCCAGGGATTGGCGATTGCGATCCTCGGCCGCGAGGCGATCCTGCAGGTCAGCCACCTGCTGCGTGAGCTGCGTGCATTCCAGGGTCTTGCCGTTCAGCGCTTCGCTGGTTTTGCCATGAGCGGTCTTTTCTTCGGCCAGCGCCCGCTGGGTTTGCTCCAACTGCTGGTGGGTGGACTGCGCCTCGGTTTTCAGGGCTGCGGCGGCTTGCTGGTACTGGGTCAGCTGATCGTCGTGCCTGGCCTGCGCCGTGGTGACCCGCTCTTCCGCTTCCTCGTTGACGCGGGCGGCCAGGCGTCCCACCAGGTCCTGGATCGCCTCGCTGACGGCCACCCGGGTGCCGGTGGCCCCGCCTTCCTCTTCCTCGATCTCCTTCAAATAGCGGTGGATCGTGGTTTTGGAGCCGCTGCCCAGCTCTTCGCGCACCGCATCGATGGACGGATTGCGCCCGGTGGCCAGCAATTTATCGCGGGCACGCAGCACTTCAGACTTGTAGATTCCGGCTCTGGCCATGGCTCACCTCGTTATTTCGTACCGTAGTATGTACCATGATATTACATACTATATACGAGGTCAACAAATTTAGATTTTCCATAAAGCTAACATTGGGTAATAGTAGGTTATCTAATGTGAGATGCATTTTGAGTAGATTTAGCTGGAGCGCGGGTACGGCGTCGCCCAAAGGTGCCTTTGACGTCATAGGCGCGCCAATACGCGCATGCGGAAAAAATCAGCCGGCTGCCCAAAGTCCGACCTCAGCAAATTGAAGTAAATATGTCCAAACAGGCACAATTGGAGGAATGTCTAAGCAAGCCCGAAACCCATCAAATGGGTGAGTTCAGCCAGGCGCGACCTCGATGCGATGCCCGACGATGGCAAAGACGTTTTCGGTCACGCCATCGACTTGGTGCAGGCCGGCGGCAAAAACAAGGACGCCAAGGTCATGACGGGTTTTGGCTCGGCCGGCGTGCTGGAGGTGGTCGATGACCATCAGGGCGACACCCACCGGGCCGTCTACACCGTCAAGTTCGCCGGTTGGTTCTATGTCCTGCACTGCTTCCAGAAGAAGTCCAAAAGCGGCATCGCCACGCCGAAGCCGGATCTGGATTTGATCAACACCCGCCTGAAGGCCGCGAAACAGGATTTCGAAGTTTGGCAGGCACAGCAATGAGTACGCAAATGAATGACCACAACGAAATCACCATCGAAAAAGGCTGTACCAACGTCTACGCCGACCTGGGTTACACCGACGCGGCCGAGATGCAGCGCAAGTCCCAGCTTGCCGGAGAGATTGCCCGTGCGATCAAGGCGCGCCGCTTGACGCAGGAAGATGCGGCAACGCTGCTGGGCATTGACCAGTCCAAGGTCTCGCGCATCACACGCGGCCAGTTCCGCGGCGTCAGCGAAGCCAAGCTGCTGGAACTGGTGGCCAGGCTGGGGCACGATGTGAAGATCGTGGTCGGCCCGGTGCGGCGCCGTGCCGGCAAAATCGAGCTGCAGTTTGCCTAAGGGGGACCGAGAACCGGGAACTAAGCTGCGAGGTGTCCGAGCCTGCAGCCGCCGTGCGATCAGCCCACGGGGCAGGCTCAGGAACGTCAATGGTCTCGAGTCTTTAGGCAGTGCCAGCTCGAGGAACAATCAAATCCGCCGCCAGCATCAATTGATGCAGATCCGCCAAGCTCGCCAACCTAAGATTCAGCGTGGCAGCCTCACCGCTTATCTGACCTGCAGCGTACAGGTCCAGGATCTGCAGGCGCTCAAAGTCCGGGCTGCCAAATTCACGTCCCACAGGGGCCACATTGAGCCAGGCCTGTTCCCCGGCCGATCTCCATCTGCATTGACCTTGGAAGCGGTGATAAAACAGCGTGTAAATCCGGCGCTTATTCGTTCGACCATTCATGGCGGCTTTCAAAAAATGAGCAACAGCTTGATGCGCTAACAAAAGTACACCCGTCAGGTCACCAGCACAGCCTGCAGACAGGCCAACCGGGTGTGGCAGATGGTCAACTAGCAGTTGCGTAAGCCTTGGTACTTGGTGCTTGGTACTCGGCCGATACTGGTTAAAACTCGTACTCAGTCTGGAGCCGGAAGCTATTTCGCGCAGTGTTGTTATTGGCGCCGATCAACCAAGCTGCGTTGTAACGAATCGAACTGCGACCGTCCAATCTAATCTTGCCGAACACCGCAGGGCCTAGCTTATGTTCCTGCTGGTTACTGGAAAACCAGTTTTGCACAGGCCCAAGTCGTCCAAACCCTTGTGCGCCTACTTCCAATTCGGGTTTCCATCGGTACTTCAGTTGCCACTGATATCCCAGCTCCATGGGCGCTGGCGTTGCAGTGCGGTAGTTCTTGCTAAACAGCACGTTCAAGTTGGCCACAACTGAGCGCGTGAGCTCTGTTTGAAATAGTGGGCCAAAACGCAACTCGTAGCCTTCCGCCCGATTTCTAGGTCGCTCAAGCTCGACGATCAAACCGACGTCGACAGGGTATTTTCCGGTTTCGGTTAACAGGAATTTATTTTCCCATTCGAGCGCGTCATAGCTCCAGCTGCCGGGTGATTCTCGCTTTGCTTTGACGTAGACCTCGGTAAACCAAAAAGAATTGACTCCGTAGCCCAGACCCAAAGACGTTGCACTCGTGCGGCTGCCATCGCGTGCTCTAGCGGTTCCTAGTTTGAAGTCGATTTCCTTTTCACCTTCAGTGACTGAAGGGAGGTAAACGTAGTCAGAGGTTCCGAGCGGCCCGGCTTGTGTCACCGTTGTAAACGGTAGGGATATAGCGAGGCACAGCAATGGCGCTGCCCACGCCTTGGTGGCGTTATGCACGAATAAACTCCAGAAAAATTAAAATAAAGTGAGCAGAACAAGCGCGCGAGGCTTAGGCGCCAGCCAGGACTCGCGCAGTTGAGGCGGTGCGCCGGCGTGCCTGCGCCACTCGCACCCAGCGACTACCAATCACAATGACGAGCAAGGCTAAGGCGTAGAAGGCGAGTTGCAGACCAGTGGGCTGGGCTTCGTAGCCCACCAACGCATGGGCCAGCGTGCCGACGGGTGAGTCAACGCGCAGCAAAGGCGATGTATCCCATAAAGGCTGTCCCCATAGGCTGATCAATCCCGCTTGAGACAACGCACGAGCCAGTTGACTGGCGATAGAGGCGGCCAACAGTAAGATCAACGTGTTGGTTACAGCAAACATCCGCTGCAGGGGTACACGCGACAGACCCAGATAGATGATCGCCCCTATGGCACTCCCACATAGCACCCCGACAAATGCGCCGGCCAAGGTGCCGGTCGGACCTGATCCTGTGGCGAACCCAGCCACGAACAAGACGGTTTCCGCGCCTTCACGCAGCACCGACAGCGCCACCACGATCATGAGAGCCCATGGCGCGCGTTGCCCTTGCTTGAAAGTGCTACCCAATGCGCGCGCATCGGCGGCTGCTTGGGCTCCCTGGTTTGAAACCCAGACGCAATGCCAGATTAACATGACCAGGGCCACCACTAAGATGCCGGCGTTCACCAGATCTTGCCCAACCCCATTGGCAAGAGCGCTGATGTGTTCTGCGCCGGCCGCAAGTGCCAAGGCACCAGCGCCGCCAGCCAGCACGCCAGCAGTCAGCCAGCGGCTCCTGCCAACCAAACCACGGGTAGCGGCAGCCATGATGCCGACGAATAAGGCGGCCTCCAACGTTTCACGAAAGACGATGATGGCGGTAGCGAACATTACAGATCCAAATTTGATATTTGTTTAAACCAGCTCACTCTGCAATCACGACACCTTTGGCGGTGGCCTCGTTGTATTCGCCGGCGAAGGTGTAACGCCCCGCCTTCAACGGGCCAATGAAAATACTGACTTTTCCGCCGGCAGGAACGATCTTTTCCCGATTCAAGTCGTGACTTTCAAACTCCTCGGCAGTGCTGTCCTGGTTGTGAACTACCAATTTCAAACGCTTGCCGGCCGGTACTTTGAGTTCGGCGGGTTCAAAGCGATGGTTCTTGATGACCAGCAGCAGCTCGGGTTCTGCGGCATACGCGCCGGTTGCCAACAGGCTTGCGGAAATCAAGGCACCCGCAAAAGACAACAAGAGGGTTTTAAAGCGCGTCATGATGAAAGAGGCCGGTTGGAACGTGCCGAAGTTAAATTAGGCGTCGATTATAATGAGAACGATTCGCATTGTCAATGAGCATTTCTCAATATTTGTTTGGAGCCTCTTCACGATGGTGCGATTCCTGAGGCGCTACGATGACTGAGGCAGGCATGTCATGCGCTAAATCCATGGCAACGAACATGGATGATGATCTGCCAAATCTCTGACATGTCCAGGTGCATATTCCGGTGCTGTTGACCATTTGTGCCGGAAATAGCTGACCATCCCCACTGATACTGATCAAATCCAAACGCACACTTTTCCGTCAGAAATGGCGACCTATTGCTGCTGTGGTATGTCCGAAGCTGAGGCAGAATATGGCCACAAGTAGTCCCTCCAGGCCGTCCTTAAATACGTCAGATGAAATCGTACAAGCAGCAACTTAGTGACGCAAAGTCGAAGCGCACCGGCGTAGCCGA
>JANYFF010000521.1 GCA_025362825.1 Polaromonas sp.
GCGCAAATTTTTGAACAGGTCAAAAAGATTGCCGAAAAAGACGGCCTGAAAATCCAGATCGTCGAGTTCAGCGACTATGTGCAGCCCAACGCCGCGCTGGCCGCGGGCGACCTGGACGCCAACAGCTACCAGCACAAGCCCTATCTCGACCTGCAGGTCAAAGACCGCGGCTACAAGTTTGTGCCGGTGGGCTACACCGTCAACTTTCCTATCGGCATCTACTCGAAAAAAGTCAAAAACCTTGCTGAGCTGAAAGAAGGCGCGCGCTTCGGCATTCCAAACGACCCCACCAACGGTGGCCGCGTGCTGCTCGCGCTGCAGGACAAGGGGCTGATCAAGCTCAAGCCTGAAGCTGGCCTGAAAGCCACGCCGCTGGACGTGATCGACAACCCCAAGAAAATCCGCTTCGTCGAGCTCGACGCTGCACAACTGCCGCGCTCGCTGGACGACCTGGACGCCTCGGCCGTCAACACCAACTTTGCACTGTCGGCCGGCCTGAACGTCAAGGACGCCATCGCCCAGGAGTCGGCCAAGTCGCCTTACGTCAATGTGCTGGTGGTGCGTGAAGCCGACAAGGACAAGCCATGGGTTGCCAAGCTGCTCAAGGCCTACCACTCGGACGAAATCCGCAAGTTCATCCAGACCGAGTTCAAGGGCGCTGTGCTGGCCGGCTTTTAAATTTGTGACGCGGGCTTCATGCAAAGGAGGGCACCCGACCCTGCCGTCGCCTGCACGCGATGGCTGTTTGCCGCAAAATGACCGTGCAAACAGTGCTTCCCCATCCGTCAACTCCAGGAGAAAACATTGGCCCAGTACAACATCGCTGTCGTCGTTGGCAGCATCCGCAAGGAATCCTTCAACGCCAAACTGGCAAAGGCACTGGAAAAGTTGTTCCCCGCCGACTTCAGTTTCACGCACATCCGCATTGATGACCTGCCGCTTTACAACCAGGACGACGACGGCAACCAGGCTTCGTCAGTGCTGCGGCTAAAAGGCGAAATCACCGCGGCTCAGGGTGTTATTTTCTTCACGCCGGAGTACAACCGCTCGATTCCCGGCGTCCTGAAAAACGCTATCGACCATGGCTCACGCCCCTATGGCAAAAGTGCCTGGAACGGCAAGCCGGCCGGTGTGGTCGGGGTGTCGGTGGGCCCCATCGGCGCGGCGCTGGCACAGCAGCACCTGCGCAATGTGTTGGCCTACCTGAACATGCCGACGCTGGGCCAGCCTGAGGCCTTCATCCACAACAAGGAAGGCCTGTATGACGCCGCGGGCAATATCGGCGAAGCCAGCCAGAAGTTCTTGCAGAGCTGGGTGGATGCCTATGTTGCCTGGGTCAAAAAGCACAACTGAAGGCAGTTGTCGAGCGCTGCCTGACGGACAGGCAGCGGCTTCTTCGCCCGTCATGGCTCGTAGCAGGGCCGTCATTAGCGGATCTTCAGTTCGCCAGTTTATGCAGCGTCCAGCAGCGCGGCACTGCGCGCAATGGCAAACAGCCCGCGCACAGCGGCATCGGGCGGGGCGGTGCGGGTTGCATGCCCAAGAATGCGGAAGGCGCTCTCGTAACGTGCCGCCAGCTCCGGCTCGGCAATGATCAGGGGCGGTGCGCCACCGGCATCAAACAGCCGCATGGCGTCGTGGATCTCCGAGCCGATGAGCAGGCCTGAAAGGTAGGCAGACACCTGCTCCGCGGCGAGGTCGCCGACCAGTACCCGGCTTCGTGCGCTGAACAGCAGGCGTCCGAAAGCGCCGGCCGCATCGACTGCGCGCGCAACCCCGTCTTCAAAGGCAGACTGCAAGTCCGCGCTCCAGGCTTGTGCCGGCACGGCCAGTTTGCCAAGGATGGAATGCTGGCGCAGCACCGCGTACAACTCGCCGGTCATCCAGGTGCGAAAGGTGACGATGGCGCCATTGCCAATCTGTACCCATTTGCTGTGCGTGCCCGGCAGCACTATGACCTGGCCCTGAACAGACCCCAATCCTGAAGCAAGCGTGCCGAGAATCTGCGTCTCCTCGCCGCGCATCACATCCGGCATGCCGTCGCCGCCTGTGGTCAAGCCCGGGACGATACGAAAGACACGTCCGGCCACGTCGTCCATCACCAGCAGGTCGCGCGCCAGATCAGCCGGGTTGGCCGGCGTCCTGAGATAGGGCGCTTCGCGCCAGCCCTGGCGGCTGCCAATCATGCCGCTGGCGATGACGGGCAGCGACGGTTGCTGCGCCAGCCAGTCCCGGCATATTGTCTCGAACGCGGTGCGGAAGTCGCCAGCCGGCACCTCGAGAATGCCCATCGGCGACTGGCGCTTGTCGAGCGGCCGCCCCTCGCCATCCAGCAGCCATGCCCGCAAGGAGGATGTTCCCCAGTCGAGCGCGATCAGGCGGCCGGGCGCCCGATCCGCGCCTGAAAGGCCGCTCATTCGAGTTTGGCGCCTGATGCGCGTGCAGTGGTTCCCGGCGTGTTGATTTCCATCCAAAGTGCCCTTCTTTTTTCATCCGAAGTTGACCTCACGAATTGAAGTTTAAATCCCTGCTCAAGAGGTTGTGGACAGTCTGTTGCTCTGGCCCGATAAAGTCTTGACTCCCGTTTGGGCTGAGCTTGTCGAAGCCCGTGCCGACCCTTCGACAAGCTCAGGGCGAACGGTTCATATTTCACAGGGCTGGATCAACAAGCCGATGTTCCACGCCAACCAACTCTGGCTGGCAGAACGACGTGAAAAAGCCCGCTGGCTGCGGGCTTTTTAATTTTGCGCTGGTCGTTTGGCCAGCTGTTTTACGGTCAGGCCGCGAGGGCGGCTTTGGCTTCGTTGGCGGCCGCGTTGTGTGCCTTGATATCCAGTTCTGCCGCGGCCAGGGCTGCAGCTTTCGCCGCGTCGCCCATGGCCAGGCCTTCAGCGCGGACGATACGTACGTCGGTGATGCCCAGGAAGCTGAACACCGTCTTCAGATAGCTTTCCTGGTGCTCCATGGCGTTGCCGGCGTCGCTGGTCGAATAGGCGCCGCCGCGTGTCGAGGCGACGATGACCGTCTTGCCGCCGGCCAGGCCAACAGGGCCCTTGTCGGTGTATTTGAAGGTGCGGTTGACCTGGGCTACGCGATCAATCCAAGCTTTAAGCTGGGTGGGGACGGCAAAGTTGTACATCGGTGCACCGATAACGATGACGTCCGATGCCAGTAACTGCGCCACCAGCGCTTCAGACACCGCATTTTCACGCTTCTGTACGTCACTCAGGTCTGCGCCGGCGGGCAGGCGAAAACCCAGTGACTCTGCAGACAGGTGGGTAGGCGTATCTACCGCGAGGTCGAGGTAGCTGACTTCGGTGCCGGGGTGGCCGGCGCGCCAGGAAGCGACGATCTGCGCGGTCAGCTGGCGCGACACGGAGTTGCCGCCGAGGATGCTGGAGTCGATGTGGAGGAGTTTGGTCATGGTGGGTCCTTGGGTTGTTTGTTGATAGTTAGATTGTGCAGATGGGATGATCTCTTGATAAGTCGGCATAATCAGGATTTATTGTTCCACTGGCAGGACAGTGTCAGCCCTTCAAACCACACCAGAGGCAAAAGAAAGCCATGCAGGACCTCAATGACATGCTGTATTTCGCGGAAGTGGTGGAGCGGGGCGGTTTTACCGCTGCGGGGCGGGTGCTGGGCGTGCCCAAGTCAAGGCTCTCACGCCGCGTCGCCGAGCTTGAGGCGCGGCTGGGCGTGCGGCTGCTGCAGCGCACCACTCGCAAGCTGTCGGTCACCGAGGTAGGCGAGATTTACCTGCGCCACTGCAGCGCCATGCGCGACGAGGCGCTGGCTGCTGCCGAAGCAGTGGCCCAGATGCAGGTCGAGCCGCGCGGCACGCTGCGTGTCAGCTGTCCGGTGACGTTGGCGCAAAGCACCCTCGGCTACCTGGTGCCGCGCTATCTGGCGCAGTACCCGCATGTGCGGTTGGACATGCGCGTCACCAACCGGGTGGTGGACCTGGTTGAAGAAGGCATAGACATCGCGCTTCGCGTACGGCCGACGCTGGACGACAGCGGTAGCCTGGTGGTCAAGCAGTTGGGGGCGTCAGGCGGGCTGCTGCTGGCAAGCCCCGAGTTGTTGCGGCGCCAGGGCGTGCCCGAGACCCCCGAAGACCTGCACAAGCTCGATACCCTTGCCATGTCGGCCGTTGACGGCAAAATTTCGTGGGAATTGTCAGGGCCGCTAGGCGAGGTTTTTGTGCTGCAACACCACCCGCGCTATGTTGCGGACGACCTGCAGACCCTCAAGCTGGCGGTTCTGGCCGGAACCGGTATCTGTTTTTTGCCAGATAGCATGAGCCAAGCTGAAGTACAGGCCCAGTTGCTGGTGCCGGTGTTGCCAGCCTGGAGGCTGCAGCCTCGCATGGTGCACGCGGTTTTTCCGTCACGACGCGGCCAGGTGCCGGCGGTACGCAGCTTTCTGGATTTCCTTGGCGCAAACATGTGCGGCGATCAGCTGGTGTGAGATTTTTGGCTGGTACAAGCCGAAATAATGCCAAATAGTTGTTGCAGCCCCTGGAAAACGGGCGCCTTATGCTATTAATAAAATAGCAAAAGCAGTTTTCCACCAGTCATTGGCTTAATAAACCAGCCGCTCGGGCCGTATCTCCTGCAGGATGGTGGTGGAGATTTCCTCAATCGATTTGGTCGTGGTGGACAGCCAGCGTATGCCTTCGCGCCGCATCATGGCCTCGGCCTCGTGGATTTCTTCCCGGCAGTTAGCCAGGCTGGCGTATTTGGAATTGGGCCGGCGTTCGTTGCGGATCTGCGCCAGACGCTCGGGCGCAATCGTCAGGCCAAAAATCTTTTTGCGATGCGGCACCAGTGCTGGCGGCAGTTGCCTGCGGTCAAAATCTTCGGGTATGAGCGGGTAGTTGGACGCCTTCAGGCCGTATTGCATCGCCAGATAGAGCGATGTCGGCGTCTTACCGCTGCGGCTGACGCCAACCAGAATCACGTCCGAGCCAGCCAGGTCACGGTTGCTCTGACCATCGTCATGTGCCAATGAAAAGTTGATGGCTTCGATGCGGTCGTCATAAGCCTTGCTTTTCGATGCGTCGGAAAACCGGCCCACCCGGTGGTTGGACTTCAGCCCCAGTTCGCTTTCAAGCGGCGCCACAAACATGCCGAACATGTCCAGCAGCATGCCATTGCAATGCGCCTTGATGACGCTCAGGATTTCCATGTTTACCAGTGTCGTGAAGACAATCGGCCGCTTGCCTTCTGTCTCGCCGGTGTGGTTGATCTGGCGAACCGCCTGGTGCGCCTTGTCCACGCTGTCGATAAACGGCAGGCGGACATGGCGCGGTTGCATCTCGAACTGGGCCAGGATGGCGTTGCCAAAGGTTTCGGCGGTGATACCGGTGCCGTCAGAGATAAAAAACACAGTGCGATTGGACATGTAGGGCTGCCGTTATGAGTATCGGGTGGTCAAAAATGCAGGCGGGTGCTGTCTGCGTCCGGACCCTACAATGGGGCAATTATCCAGATTCTCGCCGCCATGCCCCGCCCTGACCCCCTCAAACAACAACAAGGTTGCCCGCCGCGCATGAAGGTTTGCCCCGTTTTTAAACCTCCCGGAGTATTTCCATGTCCAACCCTTCCAGCTTGTTTGGGGCAACCGATCTAGTCGTACCGTTTGAAAACCTGAGGATGACAGACGTCGAGGCCGTTGGCGGCAAAAATGCCAGCCTCGGCGAGATGATCTCGCAACTCCCCACCGGCCCCCAAGGCGTGCGGGTGCCCACCGGCTTCGCCACCACGGCGCATGCCTTCCGGGCTTTTCTGGCCCATGACGGGCTGGACAACAAAATCAACGCCGTGCTCGATGCACTCGACACCGATGACGTGCGTGCGCTGGCGACCGCCGGCAGCCAGATCCGCGCGCTGGTCGAAGCCCAGCCTTTCCCGGCTGATTTCGAAAAAGCCGTGCGCGCAGGCTTTGC
>JANYFF010000549.1 GCA_025362825.1 Polaromonas sp.
CGCAAAGCCAGCAAGTCAAAAACACCTAAAGGAGAAGCTCCAGATGTAGACTTATCCACAATCGACTAGCCAAAATTACCTTTAAATCGTGTGGCTCAATATTCGATTGGAATCTGGCTCAGTTTGTCGCTGGAATCAACATCCAACCCAACTTTTGCCTTGAACTCCGGCAGGTGTACGTTGCGCTTCTTCGATTCACTCATGATTTGCCCAGTTCTTCAGACAGTGTCCTGCTTAAACTACTGCCTCAAAACCAGGATCCACTTTAGGCTGCGTAAAACTCAGCGCGCGTCCCTGTCGCGTTCGGCAAGCTGCTGCTGTTGCCGCTTGCGTTTGCTTTTATTTTTTGATTCAGGTCCTGGTGGCAGGTCTCGCAGTGCTTGGGCTGCACGCTTTTGCGCCTGCTCTTTTTCAGCCTGGCGTTTCCGGTTGCGAAAATGCACAAATACTCGCCCCAGCCCGAAGCTGATGGAAGCGCTGACGACCAGGAGGATGATGCTTGAAGTGTCCATAACGTTGGGATTGTCGCGCAGTCGCGAGCATCGATGGCTAGCGTTGATTTCCCAGCCAACTACAAAAACAGCGACTGCAGGTCGTTTAAAAAATCAAAACCCCGCACCGTGGGCTTGACGCGCACAAAGTCGCGCTCAATCAGGCCCTTGCGCTCGGCTTCGTCGAGACCCTTCTGTATCGCGGTAAACGGCAGACCGGTTTTCTCAACAAAATCCTGCAACTTGAAGCCGTCTTTTAGCCGAAGCGCATTGAGCATGAATTCAAAGGGCAGGTCTGCACGGCTGACTTCGGTTTCCTGTGTGACTGCATTGCCAGCCAGGGCTTTTTCCATGTACAGCCGCGGCTCGCGGTACCTGACCTGGCGGACGACGCGGTGGGCAAAACTCAGCTTGCTGTGCGCGCCTGCGCCAATGCCCAGGTAGTCGCCAAACTGCCAGTAGTTGAGGTTGTGAAAGCAGCGATGGCCGGGCCGGGCATAGGCCGAAACCTCGTAGCGTGCCAGCCCGGCGCCCTCGGTCATTTCGGTGATTTTGTCGAGCATGGCGTAGGCCATGTCTTCTTCAGGGATCACCGGCGGGAACTTAGCAAAGTAGGTGTTGGCCTCAATCGTCAGGTGGTAGATCGATATATGAGGCGGCTGCAATGCCAGCGCCTGCTGCATGTCCTGTTCAAGGTTTTCCAGCGTCTGGCCGGGCAGCGCATACATGATGTCGAGGTTGAAGGTGTCGAACGCCTGCGCGGCTTCTTCAACTGCGGCGATCGCCTGCGCCCGGTCATGCACACGCCCCAGGGACTTGAGGTGACGATCATCAAAACTCTGCACGCCCACTGACAGCCGCGTCACCCCGGCGCTGCGAAAAGCCCTGAAACGGTCTTTTTCAAACGTACCGGGATTGGCCTCAAGGGTGATCTCGCAATCAGCTTCGAGGCGCAGGCGTGCGCGTATGTCGGCCAGCAGGCGGTCTATGGCTTGCGGCGAAAACAGGCTGGGTGTTCCGCCGCCGATAAAGATGCTGTGCACCGTGCGGCCCCAAATCAGCGGCAGCGAGACTTCGAGGTCGGCAATCAGCGCATCGATGTAGCCTTGCTCCGGCATCTCGCCTGAAACTTCATGTGAATTGAAATCGCAGTACGGGCATTTCTTGAGGCACCAGGGCAGATGCACATAGAGAGACAGCGGCGGCAATGCACTGAGCTGCAGCGTGCCGCTGCGCATGTAGTGCTGGACGTCTTGTTGCGGCATCAGAGGCTAGCCTGCATCCTGAAACCAGCGTTCGCGCATCAGGGCCATCATCAGACGCGCGGCTTTTCCGCGGTGGCTGTGGGCATTTTTGACTTCAACCGGCAACTGGGCAAAGGTCTGGCCAAACTCGGGGATGAACATCACCGGGTCAAAGCCAAAGCCGTTGCTGCCCAGCGGCTGCCGGGCAATTTCCCCGGCCACGCGGCCACTGGCAATCAGCGGCTCGGGGTCATCGGCTGAGCGCACCGCCACCAGCGTGCTGATAAGGGCGGCGCGGCGGTTGTCCACCGTGGCCATCTGTTCGAGCAGGGCCCGCACGTTGTTGTCATCGCCCTTGGCATAGCCAAACTGCGTGGCATAAAAAGCCGTGTCCACGCCCGGCAGACCGCCAAAGGCGTCGACACACAAACCGGCATCGTCAGCCAGGGCCGGCATGCCGCTTAGCCTGGACGCGTGTCGGGCCTTGGCCAGCGCGTTTTCGACAAACGTCCTGAACGGCTCTTCTGCCTCGGGAATGCCAAGCGTGGACTGGCGCACCAGTTCCACGCCCAGCGGCTCCAGCATGGCCTGTAACTCTGCCAGCTTGCCCTGGTTATTCGATGCCAAGACGATTTTCATGATGAAAAGTGCCTAAAGCCCCGGTAATCCGGACGCATGATGCTATTCATTTAATAGCGAAGCATTCTGCAGGATGACGAGTTCGCGGATGCCTTTTTCAGCCAGCTGGAGCAATGCGTCCATTTCCTGGCGCGAAAAAGCCGCGCCTTCCGCCGTGCCCTGCACTTCAACGTAGTGGCCGGAGCCCGTCATGACGACGTTCATGTCGGTGTCGCAGGCCGAATCTTCCGTGTACTCCAGGTCAAGCAGGGGCGTGCCCTGCACGATGCCCACAGAAATCGCCGCAACGTTCTCGCGGATGGGAGTTTCGCGAAGCTTGCCCTGGGCCATCAGTTTATTGACTGCATCCTGTGCGGCCACAAAGGCGCCGGTGATGCTGGCCGTACGCGTACCGCCGTCGGCCTGAATCACATCGCAGTCCAGATAGATGGTGCGCTCGCCGAGCTTTTTCAGGTCAAACACCGAACGCATCGAGCGGCCTATAAGGCGCTGGATCTCCTGCGTGCGGCCGCTCTGCTTGCCGCGAGCGGCTTCGCGGTCGCTACGGGTGTGCGTGGCCCGCGGCAACATGCCGTATTCAGCCGTCACCCAGCCCTCGCCGCTGCCTTTTTTATGGCCGGGAACACGTTCTTCAACCGAGGCTGTACACAGGACCTTGGTGCCGCCAAACTCGATCAGCACCGAGCCTTCTGCGTGGACGGTGTAGTTGCGGGTGATGGTCACGGGACGCAGTGCGTCGGCAGCGCGTGCTGCGCTTCTCTCAAATTGAGTCATGGTGTATGGCTTTCTGGCGCACAAGGCGGCAAGGGTGATGAAAAAATGGCCGTCATGCAGGCCTGAAGCCAGGGTAGCAAGCCCCGGAAGTTCAGGCTTTACGGGCAGCAGAGCGGCGAATGGCCTCGTTGATTTCAGCAATCGATCGCTCGATCGTTGCCTCATCAAGATCGTCCACAAAGGTATCGAGCCCGCCAGCCTGGATGGTGGAGGCAAACACCCCGTCCATGATGCTGTCGGTCGATATGCCGCGGGTGGATTCGAAGGCGTCGGGCGTTTCCCACTCCATCGCCAGCACGGTCACATTGTCGCTGTGCTCGCCGCCCGCGCGCAGTGCGCTTTCAACCAGATCGGGAACCGCATCAGAGACGCCCTTGCTGGCAAGCTGTTTGACGATCTCGCCGTCGCTCAGACTGCCCCACAGGCCGTCCGAGCACAGCAGCATCTTGTCGCCCTGCTGCAGCGGCACCGG
>JANYFF010000582.1 GCA_025362825.1 Polaromonas sp.
TCCTTGTGGGTGGTAGCCTTTTGACACTGATTTCAATGGGTGGCGAGCAATACCGTTTGCGCCAGGAATCGAGTGCCACGCAAACCTTCCATCTGGCGTCTGGGCGCTACCAACACGATACGTCCGAGGCAGAAGCGCTGCCCCCAACGGGGCATGAAAAAGATGTTCCGCGGCTGGTGAAGATCGGCATCTATCTTGACCGTGTTCCGGAGTTTTCAATCATTGGCTCCCACTGGAAAGCTGACTTTTATGTCTGGTTCAACTGGGAAGGCCCTGATCTCACGCCTGGTGAAACGTTTCACGTTACCAACGGAGAGGTCCTGAGCAAGAATCTCGTTGAAAAACGGGACGATGGCAACAGCCATTACGCGCTGTATCGTGTAACAGCGCAGATTAGCAAGGCTTTTGATGTCTCGAGATTCCCACGGAACGACCACCTGCTGACCATTGAAATTGAAGACGGTGGCCTGCAGTCCTACCAGTTAAAATATACCTCTGATGAAAAGGCCTCCGACGTCAGTCAGCGGGTTGAAATTCCTGGCTTCAAGATCATCGACAAGCAGGCGTCTGTCCGTCCGTATTCATATCAAACGGCGCGTGGAAATTCAAAGCTTCCGCAGGGTTACAAGTCTACCTATTCACAATTTGATTATTCTGTGTGGATAGCCCGCCCGACCTGGAGCCTGCATTTAAAAATGTTCGTGGTCATGTTTGGCGCCGTATTCACTGCGTTGCTGGGATTCTTTGTGAAATCGTCCGCTGATCGTCTGGTTCTTGTGAGTGGATCACTGTTTGCAGCGGTAGCCAACATGTACATTGCCTCGACCTTGATCCCTGACACGGGCGTCGAAACCCTGGCCGACCATATCAACTGGATAGGTGCGGCATTCATCATGGTGGCCATTATTCAAGCGGTCATCTACCAATTTTCGTTTGAAGGACGGGAAGACCGTCGCGAAGTGACGGTGTTTTATGACGCTATGAGCTTCGGCATCATGCTGCCTTTTTATGTATTGCTAAACGTGGCAATACCGGTACTTGCATCTATTTGAGTTGCCTTCTGGCAGCGATGAAAAACCCGCTTCGAGTGTCAGTGGGTTAGTGGGTTAGTCGGCTAGCTCTTTTTGCCACCAAAAATGCTGCCCAGCACGCCGCGAATGATTTCGCGGCCGACTGCCGAACCCATGGTACGAACCGCAGACTTGGCCATGCTTTGCGCCAGCCCGTCGTGCTTGGCGCCGCGCGGGCCGGTCGTGCCGAAAAGCACATCGTTGAGCCCGCCCAGGATGCCGCCAGATCCGCTGGTGCCTGCTGCGCCGCCGGCCGGTGCAGAACCTGCCGCAGCGCTGCCGGCGGTCGCGCGAGCCTGCAGCTTTTCATAGGCTGATTCGCGATCTACGGTTTTTTCATACACGCCGGATACCAGCGAGTTTTGCAGTAGCGCCTGGCGCTGTGCCGTGGTGATCGGGCCGATCTGGCTGCCCGGCGGCAAAACAAACGCGCGCTCGGTCACGCTGGGACGGCCTTTGGCGTCGAGCAGGCTGATGAGTGCTTCGCCAACAGCCAGCTCGGTGATGGCGGTTTCGATGTTCAGGCCGGGCTTTTGCCGCATGGTTTGCGCCGTGGCCTTGACGGCTTTCTGGTCGCGCGGCGTGAAGGCACGCAACGCGTGCTGAACCCGGTTGCCAAGCTGGGCCAGCACCGAATCGGGAATATCGAGCGGGTTTTGCGTCACAAAATAAACGCCAACGCCCTTGGACCGCACCAGCCGCACCACCAGCTCAATGCGCTCGACCAGCACCTTGGGCGCTTCGTTGAACAGCAAATGGGCTTCGTCAAAGAAAAACACCAGCTTGGGCTGCTCCGGGTCGCCGATTTCGGGCAGCTGCTCAAACAACTCCGACAGCATCCACAACAAAAATGTGGCATAAAGGCGCGGCGAATTCATCAGCTTGTCGGCGGTCAGGATGTTGATCACACCCTTTCCGCCCACGGTTTGCATGAAGTCCTGGATGTTAAGCATGGGCTCGCCAAAGAATTTATCGGCGCCCTGGCTTTCCACCTGCAGCAGCCCGCGCTGGATGGCGCCCACGCTGGCGGCGCTGACGTTGCCGTATTTGGTGGTGAAGTCGCTGGCGTTGTCGCCGACGTACTGCAGCATGGCGCGCAGGTCCTTGAGGTCGAGCAGCAGCATGCCGTTGTCGTCGGCAATCTTGAAGACCAGGTTAAGCACACCGGCCTGGGTGTCGTTGAGGTCCAGCATGCGGCCCAGCAGCAGCGGGCCCATGTCCGAAATGGTGGCACGCACCGGATGGCCCTGTTCGCCAAAAACGTCCCAGAGCGTCGCCGGGCAAGCGATGGATTCTGGCGTGTCTATGCCGCGTTCTTTCAGTATGCTGGCCATTTTTTCGCCAATGCTGCCGGCCTGGCTGATACCGGTCAGGTCGCCCTTGATGTCGGCCATGAAGACCGGCACGCCGATTTTCGAGAAGTTCTCGGCCATGGTTTGCAAGGTAACCGTTTTACCGGTGCCCGTCGCGCCGGTGATCAGGCCGTGGCGATTGGCCAGCTCAGGGAGCAGCTCGCAGGTGGTCGTTGCGTTCCTGGCAATCAATAGAGGCTCGGCCATTCGGGTGTCCCAAGGTGAAAAAGTAAAATGATGGGAGTAGATTAAATCAATTAATCAAATAACTTAAGGATTGCCGTGGCCGGTCACAGTAAATGGGCAAATATTCAGCACCGCAAAGGTCGCCAGGATGAAAAGCGCCAGCGCATCTGGACGCGCGTGATGCGCGAGATCATGGTCGCTGCACGCATGGGCGGTGGCGACCTCAGCACCAATCCGCGCCTGCGCCTGGCTGTTGAAAAGGGCAAGGCCGCCAACATGCCGGGTGAAAACGTCAAATATGGGATCGCCAAGGCGACCGGCAGCCTGGAAGGCGTGCACTATGAAGAAGTCCGCTACGAGGGCTACGGCATAGGCGGCGCCGCCATCATTGTCGACTGCATGACAGACAACAAGGTGCGCACGGTGGCCGAAGTGCGTCACGCCTTCAGCAAGCACGGTGGCAATATGGGCACCGAAGGCTCGGTGGCTTTCCAGTTTAAGCATTGCGGGCAGATTATTTTTGCACCGGGTACCAGCGAAGACAAAGTCATGGAAGTTGCGCTGGAAGCTGGTGCAGATGATGTCATCACCCATGAAGATGGCGCCATCGAAGTGCTGACGCCGTATACCGGGTTTGAAGCCGTCAAAAATGCGCTGGAAGCCGCCGGCTTGAAGCCCGAGCTGGCCGAAGTCACCATGCGAGCCGACAACGTGATCGACATGGAAGGCGCCGAGGCAGCAAAAATGCAAAAACTGCTGGATGTGCTGGAAGACCTGGATGACACGCAGGACGTGTTTCACAACGCGTCGTTGAACGAATAAATCACGCAGATCGAATTGAACAATGGTCAATACAATGAAGGTTTTCGCATGAAAGTTCTGGTAGTTGGCGGCGGTGGCCGAGAGCACGCGTTGGCGTGGAAGCTGGCCCAGTCGCCCAAAGTGCAGGCGGTTTACGTCGCACCCGGCAACGGCGGGACAGCGCTGGATGCCCGGCTTGAGAACGTAAATATCACGGACGTCCAGGCGCTGCGGGCGTGGGCTGCTACTGAAAAGATAGCACTGACGGTTGTTGGGCCAGAGCAACCATTAGCGGCCGGCATCGTGGACGAGTTTCGCGCGCATGGCCTGCGGGTGTTTGGCCCGACCAAAGCGGCGGCGCAGCTTGAAAGCTCGAAGGCTTTCTCAAAAGCCTTCATGAAGCGCCACGGCATCCCGACGGCCGAGTACGAAACCTTCACCGATGCGGTTGCCGCGCACGCATATGTTGACGAAAAGGGCGCCCCGATTGTCGTCAAGGCCGATGGCCTGGCAGCCGGCAAAGGCGTGGTAGTGGCGATGACGCTGCACGAGGCGCATGAAGCCATTGAGTTCATGCTTGCGACCGGCCCTGACTTCAATCCATTAGGCGTGACGCACAACGAAGGCGCGGACGGGGTGCCGTCGCCGCGAGTTGTGATCGAGGAGTTTTTGCAGGGCGAAGAAGCCAGCTTTATCGTCATGTGTGACGGCAAAAATGTGGTCGCGATGGCCACCAGTCAAGATCACAAGCGCCTGCTTGATGGCGACCATGGCCCCAACACCGGCGGCATGGGGGCCTATTCCCCAGCGCCAGTCGTGACACCTGAGGTACACGCCCGTGCGATGCGTGAAATCATCCTGCCCACCATCAAAGGCATGGAAAAAGACGGCATCGTCTTCACCGGTTTTTTGTACGCCGGCTTGATGATTGATGCGCAGGGCAAACCAAAAACGCTGGAATTCAACTGCCGCATGGGTGACCCCGAGACCCAGCCCATCATGATGCGGCTCAAAACCGACTTGTACGACGTGATGATGGCGGCGACCTCCGGCACGCTGGACCAGGTCGAGCTGGAATGGGACCGCCGGCCTGCGCTGGGCGTGGTGATGGCATCGCATGGTTACCCGCTAGCCCCGCGCAAGGGTGACGCTGTTCATGGCTTGCAGCCATCCGCGGAGGATGTGGTGGTGTTTCACGCTGGAACCTCCCGGCAGGATGCGGCAACTGTGACATCCGGTGGCCGCGTCCTGTGCGTGACGGCACTGGGCACTACCGTCAAGGCAGCGCAGCAGCGAGCCTACGAAGTCGCGCAAGGCATCACATTTGACGGTGCGCAAATGCGCAGAGACATTGGCCATCGGGCCATCAAGTCCTGAAGATGTCTCCATTGCACAGCGGTAATCTTTCCGGTGTACGCAGCTTTTTGCTGGGTTTGCAGACGCGCATCATCACCGCTGTAGGCGTGATGGATGGCACGCCGTTTGTAGCCGACCACTGGCAAAAAGCGCCCGGCGAGCTTCTGCAGGGGGACGGCGTCACGCAAATACTTGAGCAGGGCAATGTTTTTGAACGTGCAGGATGCGGGTTTTCGCATGTGCGCGGACCGAAACTACCGC
>JANYFF010000553.1 GCA_025362825.1 Polaromonas sp.
TGCATGGCCTTCTGGCTTTTTCAGCACGCTGAAGATGGTACCTATGCTGGCGTTGATGTCGATATTGCTGGAGCCGTCGAGTGGGTCAAACAGCAACAGGTATTCGCCCTGTGGGTAGCGGTTTGGAACCACATAAATGCTGTCCATTTCTTCAGACGCCATGGCTGCCAGGTGGCCGCCCCATTCGTTGGCTTCAATCAAGACTTCGTTGGCGATGATGTCGAGTTTTTTCTGCACTTCGCCCTGGACGTTTTCACTGCCGGCGGTGCCCAGCACGCCGCCCAGCGCGCCCTTGCTGACGGCCTGGCTGATGCTTTTGCAAGCGCGGGCGACGACTTCAAGCAACAGGCGCAACTGCGACGGTATGTGACCGTCCTGACGCTGCTGTTCAACCAGGTAGCGGGTGAGGGAGATTTTGGAAGTCATGTGGAAGCCAGTCGTGGAAATTAAAAGATCAGGTGCTTTCAGGTCACCGAAGGCCCATGCCAGCAGGGGCCGCGGAACCGGCTTTGCCGGGCCGCAGGCGCAGCGGCCTCCTCGGGGGGCAGCGCAGCACACGAAGTGACAAGCGTGGGAGCCATGTTTTCAAGCAGCCAGGGCGCGCGTGACAACCTCATGCGTATCCTTGCTAAGGTCGGTTTTGGCGGCGACTCGCTTAATCGCCTCGCGTGCGGCGCTGCGGTAGGGTTCCGCCAGCTTGCTCCAGCGATCCAGGGCGCGTGCCAGCCTGGCTGCCACCTGTGGATTGATGGCGTCGAGTTCGATCACGCGCTCGCTCCAGAACACATAGCCCGCAGCGTCGGGGCGGTGAAAGCCGGCCGGGTTGCCCTGGCAGTAGGCACTGATCACACTGCGCGCCCGGTTTGGGTTGCGCAGACTGAAATCGCTGTGTTTCATGAGCTGTTTCACCAGCGGCAGGATGTTGCCGTTGCAGTCCGGCGCAGCGACCTGCAGGCCAAACCACTTGTCAATGACCAGCGCTTCGTCCTTGAACATGGCGTGGAATTGCAGCAATGCTGGCGCTGCCAGTGCGCTACCGCCAGAAACCAGCGCTGCGAGGGCGTTGAAGCGGTCGGTCATATTGTCAGCGGCCTTGAAGCGCTGCAGCGCTTTGGCGGGCCAGACTGCATCAGCATTGGTTTGCGCTGCCAGGCAAAGGTGCGTCAGCGCCATGCCGGCCAGGGCGCGGCGGCCCGACGAAACGGCATCTGGAGTGTAGGCGCCGGTGTCACGATTCGCCTCGTAAACGGCTTCCCAGTCGGCATGCAGTGCGGCGGCCAGCTGCAGTCGCATGGCTTCCCGCACCGCATGTATGCGCTGGGGATCAACCACGTCAAGCTGCTCTGCAAGATAGGTTTCAGAGGGCAGGGTCAGCACCAGCTCCTTGAAGGCTGAATCCAGCTTCGGATGGCGCAAAACCTGGCGCATCGCGTCAATATAGGCACCATCCAGGGCTCCAGCCACCGTATTTCCTTCGTCTGTTGCTACTGATTTAATAGCATTTAGAGCGCGATGTACGGCCAGACGCTGGCCAGCTTCCCAGCGGTTGAAGGGGTCGCTGTCATGCTCAAGCAGATGCAGCAGCTGTGCGTCTGTGTACGCAAACTCAAGCACTACGGGGGCGGTGAAGCCGCGCAGGATGGACGGCACCGGCTCGGCGCTGATGCCCGTGAAGGTAAAGGACTGGGTCGGCTCTGTCAGCACCACGGTGCGTGTGCCGGCGTGCGGGCTGGATTCGCGTTGCAATTGCAGCGGCAAATCCTGACCATCAGCGCCCAGCAGGCCAACGCTGACGGGTATCACAAACGGTTCCTTGACCGGCTGGCCGGCGGTTGGCGCGCAGCTTTGGCTCAACGTCAGCGTATAGGTGCCGGCGGCAGCGTCAAACACGCCCGCCGCCTGGACGCGCGGTGTACCGGCCTGGCTGTACCAGCGCTTGAACTGTGGCAACAGGCGCGCCAGGTCGGACGCCGGGTTGGCGTCTGCAATCGCCTGCGCAAAATCATCGCAGGTGACGGCTTGGCCGTCATGGCGCTCAAAATACAGCGCCATGCCTTTGGCAAAACCATCGCGGCCCGATACACCGGATGCATCGTCGCCCGCAAGCGTCTGCATCATGCGCACGACTTCTGCACCTTTTTCGTAAATGGTGACGGTGTAGAAGTTGCTGATCTCGACGTAGCTGTCAGGCCGTACCGGATGCGCCATAGGCCCTGCATCCTCAGGGAACTGTGCCGTGCGCAACACGCGCACATCCTCGATGCGCTTGACGGCGCGTGCCGATGCATCGGCGCACAAGTCCTGGCTGAATTCCTGATCGCGGAAAACGGTCAGGCCTTCTTTCAGCGAGAGCTGGAACCAGTCGCGGCAGGTGACGCGGTCACCCGACCAGTTGTGAAAATACTCGTGACCGACCACACTTTCGATGTTGCTGTAGTCGGCATCGGTGGCAGTCGCCTGGTTGGCCAGAACGTACTTCGTGTTGAAGATGTTCAGGCCCTTGTTTTCCATCGCGCCCATGTTGAAGTCGCTGGTCGCGACGATCATGAA
>JANYFF010000586.1:0-7500 GCA_025362825.1 Polaromonas sp.
TGGCCGCCTGGGGCATCAGCCACCAGTTTTATGACCCCATGAACCCGGCCGATCTGGCCGTGAAGCTCAGCGCCAAAACCCGCCTGGTCTGGCTTGAAGCGCCAGGCTCGATCACGCTGGAGTTTCCTGATTTGCCGCAACTGGTCGCCGTCGTGAAGGCCCATACCCAGGCGCACCCCGAAGGCATCGTGACTGCGCTCGACAACACCTGGGGTGCGGGCATTGCGTTTAACGCCTTTGCGCTTGGCGTGGACATTTCAGCCCACGCCCTGACCAAATACCCCAGTGGCGGGGCCGACGTGCTGATGGGCTCTGTGGTGACACGCAGCGAAGCGCTCCACCACCTGATTCACTTTTGCCACATGCGCATTGGTTATGGCGTGGCCGGCAATGACGCTGAACTGGTCTTGCGCGGGCTGAACTCCATTGCCCTGCGCTATGCCGCGCAAGACGCCGCTACGCGCGCGCTGGCCACCTGGCTGCAGGGCCAGCCACAGGTTGACGCGGTGTTACACCCGGCGCTTGACGGCTCGCCCGGTCATGCCACCTGGAAACGCGATTGCAGCGCCGCTGCTTGCCTGATGAGCGTGGTTTTCAAGCCAGACTTCAGCCAGACGCAGGTTGACGCGTTTTGCGATGCGCTGCAGCTCTTCAAATTGGGCTACAGCTGGGCCGGGCCGATGAGCCTGTGCGCGCCGTATGACGTGCCGTCTATGCGGACCACGCCATGGCCTTACAAAGGCGGTCTGGTGCGGTTTTCGGTCGGTCTTGAAGCCGTGTCCGACCTGCAAGCGGACCTTGCACAGGCACTGGCAACGATGCAGTACAGTAAGGCTTAAATTTCACGAAAGCACTTTAGTGGCAACTCCCAACTACTCCTACGAAAAACGCCAGAAAGAGCTCGCCAAAAAGCGCAAAAAAGAAGACAAACTCAAGCGCAAGGCTGATGGCAAGCCAGACGAGCCGGAGGACGGTTCTGAAGACGCAGGCGGTGTGGAGTCACCCGAAGGCGAGACACCTGCACCCGGCACCCCAGATGCTGGTCCGGCCATCTGAAAACCATCACTTGATATTGATTTAATGCTGCAGCCCCCGGAATACGGGGCTTAGAAGCTACATTTTTGATAGCAAATTCATCCAGCAGCCGTTTCATCAATGCGTAGCCGAACCTATCAGGTTGGGCATGTTGGCAACAGCGGCCTTGGCACAGGTCTTGAATTTGTTCAGGATCGCCAGCTTGTCAAGGTCCAGCGGATCCACCCCTGCAATTACTTTCCCGAAGCCGTCCAGGCGGCTGTTCAGGATCCACGTCCGCAGCGCCTTGTCCTGTCCCCAGTGAAACTGGTTCATCATGCTGGCCATGGCCGAGCGCGGAAAACTGGCAGGAAGATCCGGGAAGGGCACCGGCGTGCAAAGCATGTTTTTGTGTGCCTCGTCTTCGTAGTGCGCTTCCACATAAGCCAGCAGCGCTGCGCTAAAAGTCGGGGCCGGGATGCGGACCATCTGCAGCACTATTTTGTTGCCCTGAAATACCGGCACGAGGGGTCGTTGCTGGACAGCCGATGCGGTGCAGTCGATGCACACGGTGCCGGTGGGTAGCGACACATTTCCTTGTGCGAGGGTCAGCGTGCTTGCGTCCAGTGCTTGCACATGGCCCCTGCGGATCACGTTTTTGATCTTGCGCAGCACCTCAATCTCGCCAGCGGACATCGTGGCGTAATGAAACATCGTCGGCTTGTGGTCGGGGTAGATGCGCAGCATCGCTTCGCTGGCTTCCAGGCGTTCAAACAGGTCGTCAATCGAGGTCGCCTCGGCAAGAGCCTCCATCTGGTCGGCCTGGCCGCCGATGGCTTCCTTGAAGAACTCAGCGCCGGGCTGGGTGTGCAGACGATTGACCAGCCACGAATCACGCGGCATCACCCAGCTGATGCTGTCCGGGTGCGCGCCCGAGTTGATGAGCCAGAGGCCCACGTCCATTGCAGTTTTACCGGCCCCGAGAATCATGAAATGTTGCGGAGGTTCGCGCTTGCCCTGCCACAGCTGCGTCAGGCCGCTCGGAGTTACCAGCCAGGCATCGTCGGTAATCGTAAATTTCGGCGTATGGGTCGCTGGCACCTTGATGCCGTAGTAAGCGGCCTCCACGGTTTTTTTGCGCACGGTGACCTGGCTTTCCTCGCCGGACAGCAGCGACACAAAACGCCCGTCGCCAACGTAGTCGCACATCGGGTGGTAGCTGACGCGGTCGCTGGGCAGCAGGTGCTGGGTCATGACTCTGTCAAAGTACGCCGACACTTCGGCGCCCGTGGCCAGCTCGTAACAGCCCTTGTTGACGCCGATGGTGTCCTTGCGGTTGGTGCCCAGCTGCATCGAGTTCACACCGTAAAAAGCCGAGGGCTGGTGCAGTGCCACAAAGGGGTAGGCGTCGTTCCAGTGGCCGCCTGGTTTTCCGTGGCGGTCTACGATAGTGATATGCGCGTCGGTCTCGGCCAACAGCGTGTCTGCAAATGCCAGGCCTGCTGCGCCGGCGCCAACGACCAGATAATCCGTTTCGATAGTTGCCACGTTTGCCCTCCGGCCCTGTTCGGGCTTTTAAAGGACTTGACATTAGCATGCGGCGAGCCGGTTTCGGGCCGTCGGCGGGCGTGATTTTCTAGGCAGTTTCCAGCATGCGGGTGGCCAGCGCCTGCATGGCTTGCTGGCTGCGGTTGGCCGGCGCAATCGTGGTGGCGGTCGAATATTGATTGAAATTGCGCTTGATGGACTGCAGGTAAACCGGGTCGTAATGCTCTACCAGCAGCTCACGCACCACGCTGGCCACATCGCCGCTTCTCGAGCGGGCCTGCCAGTCGCGTACGGTTTCCTTGCCGCGCGCCTGTAGCAGCGCTTCCAGCCGGTCACAGAAAAACTCAATATCACGTACAAAAAAGTCGTAGTCCTCCAGCAGCAGCGCCACGCGTTCGTCTTCCGGCAGGTCGAGCTGCAAGCAAGGCGCATCGCGCATCACGGAAATCAGGCCTTCCGGGATTGCCACGTTGCCGACCTTTTTGCTTTCGCTTTCGATATACACCGGACGTGACGCATCCAAGCCGCGCAGCGCCGCCCAGATCAGCCGGTCAAAAGCCTTTTGCGTAGGTTGCTGAATGCCGGGGATCATGCCCAGCACCGAACTGCGGTGATTGGCCAGCCCCTCTAGGTCCAGCACCTGCGCACCTTGGGCGGCCAGCGCATGCAGCAGCCGGGTCTTGCCCGAGCCCGTGGTGCCGCAAATTACCCGGTAGCTGTAGCGGGCCGCCAGTTGCGGCAAATCGGCCACCATGGCGGCCCGGAAGGCCTTGTAGCCGCCGTCCACCAGTGTGACGTTGAAACCGATCTGGTCAAAAATAAGCGCCAGCGAACCACTGCGCTTGCCACCGCGCCAGCAATAAACCAGCGGTTTCCAGTCCCGTGGCTTGCTTAGTACATCCCGTTCAATGTGGGCTGCGATATTTTTGGCGACCAGTGCTGCGCCCAGTTTTTTTGCCTCAAAAGCGCTGATCTGCTTGTAGCTGGTACCGACAATCTTGCGTTCCTCATCGTGCAGACTAGGCCAGTTCACCGCACCCGGCAGGTGGTCCTCGGCGTATTCGCTTTCAGAGCGCGCGTCAATCACATCAGAAAAATCGTCCAGCTTGCCGAGCACGTCGTCGGCTGAAATGCGTTCAAGACCCATAGGGAAAGTGTTACCTGATTAGTTTTTTGAGTTCAGGCCACACATTGGCCAGCATCATGGCCTGCGACTGCTGGTTGGGATGGATGCGGTCGGCCTGGAAGCGCGCAGGCGCGTCATCCACATCGGCAATACCCTTGAGGAAGAACGGCACCAGCGCCACTTTTTCGGCCTTGGCAATCTTGCCGAACAGGCCTGAAAACGTCGCGGCATAGGCGCCGCCGTAGTTGGGCGGCACCTGCATGCCGACCAGCAGCACCCGGGCGCCGGCTTTTTTGGCGGCCTGCGTCATTGCAGTGAGGTTTTTTTCTGTCATGTCCAATGGCAGCCCACGCAGCGCATCGTTGCCGCCCAGCTCGATCACGACAATGCCGGGCTTGTACTGGGACAGCAGCGCCGCCAGCCGCGATCGGCCACCGGACGTGGTGTCCCCGCTGATGCTGGCATTGACCACCTTGACCGGCTTTTTCTCAGCCACCAGCTGCTTTTCGAGCAACGGTACCCAGCCGGTGCCGCGTTTGAGGCCATATTCGGCGCTCAGCGAGTCCCCGACCACCAAAATGGTTGTGAGCGGCTGCTGTGCCTGTACAGCGGCGGGCAGGGCGACCAGCGCGACCAGCCCCAACACTGCAGCGCCCAATGGCTTTAGCAGGCGCCGTGCCGCCATGCGGGCGAGCTTGTTAAAGTCCAAAGCATTGATTCCAAGGTTTTTAAATAAGGCTGACATGTCTGAACCCGTAGTTTCTGTCGGTAGCGACTCTTCTTCAATTGTTTCCGTTGAGCACGTTTTCAAGTCCGTGACCGACTCCACTGGCACATTGACCATTTTGCGCGATATTGACTTTAGCCTCGCACCGCGCGAAACCGCAGCCATCGTCGGCGCATCCGGATCGGGCAAAAGCACGCTGCTGTCCATCATCGCCGGGCTTGATACCCCCACTCGAGGCACGGTGCGGCTGGCCGGGCAGGACATTTTTGCGATTAGTGAAGACGACCGTGCTGCTCTGCGGGCGCAAAAAGTCGGGTTTGTTTTTCAGAGCTTTCAGTTGATGGGTAATTTGTCAGCGCTTGAAAACGTCATGCTGCCGCTGGAATTGTCGGGCACCAAAAACGCCCGCGCCCTGGCCACTGAAATGCTCAAGCGCGTCGGGCTGGGTGAGCGGCTGGGTCATTACCCCAAGGTGTTGTCCGGTGGCGAGCAGCAGCGCGTTGCGCTGGCCCGGGCTTTTGTCGTCCAGCCCGCCGTGCTGCTGGCCGACGAGCCCACCGGCAGCCTTGATTTTGCAACCGGTGAGACCGTCATGGCGCTGATGTTCGAGCTTAACCGCGAGCTGGGCACGACGCTGGTGCTGGTGACGCACGACCAGGCGATTGCAGCGCGCTGCGAGCGCCGGATCACTATAGAAGCAGGCGCAATGATGCCCTCGGGCGCTTCAACCGCTAGAACCGTGCCGTGATGTTGAGGTGAAGCTTTTTGTCACCCGTCTGCGGTATGCCTGAGCCTGCGGGCGCTGGCAGTACGCTGCCCTTGAAGATGCGGCCCCAGTCGAGCGACAGCCCGACTGAGCCTGTCGAGTAACGGAGCCCGAATCCCGCGCTGGCCAGCTGATCCTTCGCGGGTTTATTCGGGTTCAGGGGAGAATCATGGTTACGCAGCCAGCCGGCATCGATAAAAGCCAGTGCGCGCAGGCCGGGCGAGAGCTCGTAGCTGGTGGATTCTGTAGAAATCAGCAGGCCCGAGTCGCCCGATAGCGCACGCTCTCCGGTGCCGCGTATGGATGACGCACCGCCTAGGCCAAAC
Source organism: Polaromonas sp. (assembly GCA_025362825.1). Taxonomy (GTDB): domain Bacteria; phylum Pseudomonadota; class Gammaproteobacteria; order Burkholderiales; family Burkholderiaceae_C; genus Polaromonas. Next base: position 5,508 of record JANYFF010000586.1, read on the forward strand.
TGCTCGCCCGCAATCAGTGCATTGCCGCTTTGCTGAAAGAGGCCCCGCACTCCCCATAACCAGCCCGACGCAAAAGACGTGAAGTAGTTCGCCCCCCCGCGAAGGGCTTTCCAGTTGGCTGTGCCAATGCGCGGGTCTTCGCTTTGATAGGAGACGAGATCATTGCCCTTGCCGCCTCGCAGGTTCACTGCAAGCTCTGCGTTGTAGCCCCAAGCCGCCTTGTCGGACTCCACGCGCACGTTGTAACCCAGGCTGAGTGGCCGGGAGGTGCGGTCAAGCTGGCCGGGCACCACGACACCGTTAATCTGCGTGACATTGAATAATTTATTGTCCAACCCAAGCGACAGATAGCTGCGTCGCCCGCCGTCAGGTGGCAGGTACTGGTTGTAATTGACGCCGTAAGTCTCACCGGCACCGGTGCTGTTGAAGGTCCCGAAATTGCCAACCACCTGTGATTTGGTGTAGCTGAGGCCGACCACGCCTCCCAGGCGGTAAAGCGGGATACGGTAGTTCAGGCCTAGCTGGCTGACATCTTTTGTGCGTTGAAGCGAGGTGGTGTAGGCGCCGGAGAACTGGTGGTCGCGACCAAACACATTGGAGTGGGAACCCACGAGAGACAGGCGGTCTCGGCCTGTGGCTGGCGATCCGGTGTTGGACAGGCCGGCTGAAAACGACCAGGGCGCAGATTCCCTGACCAGCAAGGTCGCATTGATTTTATCTGCCTCGTCCGACTCCTTGAAGGAGGCCTGCACCTGCTTGCCCGCGCTCTCGTTGGCGATCGTGGTCTGTATTGCCAGCGCCTGGAAATTGGGTGCTTCGCCTTCCCGCAGTTCTGGAACGCTGGCCCGGATATTCGCTTCGGTATAGCGCGACGAGCCTTCGACAGTCACCTTGCCAATCACGAATTTGACAATCGCCAGGGTGACCTTGTTGCCCATTTCCTGCGCGGGCAGGGTCACGCGGTGCATGGCAAACCCCTGCCGCTTGAGTTCGGCATCCAGTGTCGCACTGGCCTGCTGCAAAGTGAGCAGGGTGCCGGCCGGGCCGATAAAGGGGGCCAGCACCCGGGCGCTGTCTTCAGGTTTCAGCGGATTTTCACCGGTCACCTCGAAGCCGTTGATCGGGAACTGGGTGCTTGCGCCGTTGGCGGCAGGCATGGCTTGTTGCGCTGACACGGCGCCATACATCACCAGGGCTGCAAACACGACAGAGGTCTGCGCCGCAGCGCCGAGTGTCGATACCTGCCGTGAAGGCCTGGGTAAAGTCGACAAGGGTGACATGGGCTGAAGCATTTTTAGCGGCATACTGGAGCGGCCTGTTTGCCAAGTTCACCCACCACACTCACCATCAGGGGATTGGGCGCGTTGGGCAGGGGCACTTTGTCGAACTGGATGAATAGCGGCACATTGAGTGGTCGACCGGTCTGACCGTTGGCACCGGCAAACCCGGTTTCACCGCGACCCAGATGCAGCGTCTCTTTGGAGGACGTTACCTCGATATGACCATCCCGGACAAAGACAAACAGACCTTCCTCGTCGGTTGGTACGCTGCCACCCGAGAAAAGTTGCTGGGTATTGACGGGTATGGTGTCGGGACGTGGCAGGTTTTCAAGCGTGGGAGCCGTTAGCGGACGAATTTCAGTACGGCTGACAAACAGGCCTTGGCCAGCCTGCAGCGTTTGCAGTGCGGTTTGCCCCAGCGGCGTGACTTCAATGGTGCCCAGCCAGGTAAAAAAGTTGCAACTGGCTTCAGCTGCACAGTCCATGTCAAGGCCGGTTCCGCGGATGCCAATGGTTGCCGTGGTGGTCGCAAAACTGACGTTGCGGGTGTTTGATTTGCCAATCAGACCGGTCAGCGCCCGCATGGAGCCACGCAGCAACGACACCAGAAACTTGCCTTCAGCGGGGTTTTTATCGTCAAATACAAAGTTGACTACTGAAAACCGTGTGTTGGCACCCAAAGTCAAGCGGCTTTCATCCCTGAACACCAAAAT
>JANYFF010000611.1 GCA_025362825.1 Polaromonas sp.
GCAGGAGCGTATGGCCTGCCCGTCATGCAGCACGGTGCAGGCACCGCACTGGGCAATGCCGCAGCCATATTTGGCGCTGTTGAGCCCGATGTCGTTGCGCAGCACGTAGAGCAGAGGGGTGTCAGGCGCTGCGGCACTTTCGTGCTGTTTGCCATTGACGTTGAGGGAAACGGTCATGCGGTGCTCCATGGTGTGATTTAAAGCCCGGCCAAGGCTATTCGCTTTCAAAAATGACGTCAATCAAGGGTTTAGTCGCATAGCGTCAATGGGCCATCGAATTAGTTGCACCCACGCCCGTCCTTTTCAGAGGAGGCTTGCAGCGCAACCCGTCAATCGCGGCAGCCTGCACGGCTTTGTTCCGCTGGGCGGAAAACTAATTTACCTGGGCCACCTGTTCAAAGCGGCGTGACCTGCTTACAGTTTGCGGTCGAAGACCCGACACCACGCCCTGACACCGGGTGCTACCCCAGGAGACCACAAGTGCGCAATCTCAATCAGGACACCATCACCCAGGCCGTGTTGGCCCGTCTGGCCACCACGACCGATCCGCGGCTCAAGGAGATCATGACCAGCCTTGTGCAGCACCTGCATGCCTTCGCGCGCGAGGTCAAGCTGACAGAAGCCGAGTGGCTGCAGGGTATTGAATTTCTAACTGCGACCGGCCAGATGTGCGACAACAAGCGCCAGGAGTTCATCCTGCTGAGCGACACGCTGGGCCTGTCCATGCTGACGGTGGCGATGAACAACGACAAACCGCTGGGCTGCACCGAGCCAACGGTTTTTGGTCCTTTCTTTCTTGAAGAGGCGCCCAGATTCAAGCTCGGTGATGACGTTGCAAACGGTGCCAAAGGCGAGCCCTGCATGGTTCGCGGTACGGTCAAATCGTTGGACGGCACACCAGTGCCCAACGCGCTCATCAATGTCTGGCAGGCAGACGCTGACGGCAACTACGACGTGCAGTACACCCACCTGGCGCATCCCCAGGCACGCGGTATTCTCAATGCCGATGCGGAAGGCAAATTTCATTTCAGGACCATCTTGGCCGAGGCCTATCCGATTCCCAGTGATGGCCCTGTCGGCAAAATGCTGGCTGCCACCAAAAACCATCCGTGGCGACCGGCTCACCTGCACTTCATGATTGAGGCCCCGGGCTATGAGCGCCTGATCACCCACGTGTTCCGCGACCACGACCAGTACCTGGACTCGGATGTCGTGTTCGGTGTACGCTCGTCGCTGATTGCCGACTGGGTGAAATTGCCCGACGGCACCTACAGCCTTGAGTTTGACTTCGTCCTCAACCCGCTGAAATAAGCCTTGACCATCCCGGGCACGCCCCTGCTGGAGCTGCGGGGCATCACCAAACGTTTTCCGGGTGTGCTGGCGCTCGACCAGGTGTCGCTGTCGCTTTATGCTGGTGAAGTACACATGCTGATGGGCGAAAACGGTGCCGGCAAGTCCACACTGATGAAGGTGCTGTGCGGCGCCTACAGGGCCGATGCCGGTGAGGTGTTCGCAGACGGCAAGCCGGTAGAAGTGCGGACCGCTGCAGACGCAACCGCGCTGGGCGTGGCGGTGATTTTTCAGGAGTATTCGCTGGTGCCGCACCTGAGCATTGGCCAGAACATCTACCTTGGGCGGGAGCCGCTCAACCGATTCGGACTGGTAGACCATGGGCGCCTGCACCGCGAGGCACGCACCGTACTGGACCGCCTTGGGCTTGCACTCGACACGCGACGCGAAGTGCATGGCCTGGGCGTCGCGCAGCAGCAGATGGTCGAGATCGCCAAGGCCCTGTCGCAAAATGCGCGCGTGCTGGTGCTCGATGAGCCGACCGCCGCCCTGTCCGACCGTGAGACCGCCAGATTGTTCGAGGTCATTGCCGAGCTCAAAAAGCAGGGCGTCGGCATGGCCTACATTTCGCACCGCATGGAAGAAGTGTTCCGCCTGGGCGACCGCGTCACCGTGCTGCGCGACGGCAAACATGTGGCCACGCTGCTGGCCCATGAAGCCACGCCCGATGACCTGGTCACGCTGATGGTGGGCCGCAAGGTGGACATGAGCTACCACCGCGGCGAGCGGCCTGTGCCCGGCGAGTGCCTGCTGGACGTTCAGGGCATTGCATCCGTCAATGGCATCCGCGATGTCAGCCTCAAGGTATATGCGGGCGAGATCGTCGGGCTGAGCGGACTGGTGGGTTCCGGCCGAACAGAAGTTGCCCGTGCCATCTTTGGCGCCGACAAACTCACCAGCGGGCGCGTCAGCTTTTGTGGGCAGACCCTGCGCGGCTCGCCCACCCACGCCCGCCGGCTGGGCATGGGCCTGATTCCCGAAAGCCGCAAGCAGCAGGGCCTGGCGTTGCTGCGCACCGTGGAGGGCAATTTGTTGCTGGCGGGCCTGGCGCGGCTGTTTCCGTCCCGCCTTTACCAGCCTGGCAAGGCGCATACTGAAGCTCGCCGCCGCATCGCGCAGCTGCGCATTGCGACGCCCGGGCCGGGCACCCCGGCGCAGTCGCTGTCGGGCGGCAACCAGCAAAAAATCGTGATTGGCAAGTGGCTGGTCGCTGGCACCAGGCTGTTTATTTTTGACGAACCCACGCGCGGCATCGACGTAGGCGCCAAGGAAGAAATCTTCCGGCTGATCGACAATCTGGTTCACCAGGGTTGTGCGGTGCTGATGATCAGCTCCGAACTCGGCGAGGTGGTGCGGGTTTGTGACCGCGCCTATGTGATGAAAGACCGCGCGCTGGCGGGTGAGCTGGCGCAGAGTCAGCTCTCCGAAGCCAATCTCCTGAGAATGGCGATGCAGCATGCTTGATGCTACTGATTCAATAGCAACAGGTGACCGAAGGGTTGGGGCTGAAGGCACATTTGTCTCGAAAATAACAGCTTTTTCGGGTGTTGTGCCTGGCGCCGCGTGGCTGCTGGCGCTGCTGTGCGTTGTGTTCAGTGTGGTGACGCCTGATTTCCTGAGTGCTGCCAACCTGCGCAACGTGTTGCTGCAGGGAACGATTTTGCTGCTGCTGGCACTGCCCATGACGCTGATCATCCTGACCGAGGGGCTTGACCTGTCCATGGGAGCAGCGCTCTCGCTGTGCACGGTGGTGCTGGCTGCGGTGCAGATCGCGACCGGTTCTGTGCTGCTGGGTTTTGCCGCCGCGCTGCTGGTGGCGCTTGCCATCGGCCTGCTGAACGGCGCGCTGATTGCTGCGTTTGACTTGCCGCCCTTTGTCGTCACCCTTGGCACGCTGGGCGCGGCGCAAGGTCTGGCGCTGGTGGCTGCCGAAGGCCGCAACACCATGGGCGTGGCAGAAGGCCTGCGCTGGTTCTGGGATGGCAGCCTGCTGGGCATTGCCAGCCCCTTGTGGATGGCAGCGCTGGTCTGGGCGGTGATGCATACCCTGCTGTACCACTCGCGGTTTGGCACCCGGGTATTTGCGCTAGGCGGTAACCGCGAGGCGCTGCGCTTTGCCGGCATTTCGGTTAAATGGTCGCTGCTATGGGTTTATGCGCTGGGCGGCGCCTGCGTCGGGCTGGCGGCACTGCTCATGACGGCGCGCGTCAATGGCGGCCACCCTACAGCAGCCATCGGGCTGGAGTTTGATGCGATTGCTGCCGTCGCCGTGGGCGGTACCGCCTTCGAGCGCGGCAAGGGCAGTCTTGGTGGTACGGTGCTGGGCGTGCTGGCGGTCGGCGTCATGCGCAACGGCCTCAACCTGCTGTCAATGCCGTCATCGGTGCAGGTCGCCGCTGTTGGCGTGGTGGTGATTGCTGCGCTCTGGGTTGACGCAGCAAGGGGGCGGTCGTGAACACTGCGGTGCAGGCTTCTCCCGACGCATCGACGCGCCTGCAGCTGTCGCCCGAGCAGCGTGCGCTGGCGCTGCGGCTGGCCGTGCTGTGTCTGCTGGGGCTGGCGCTGACGATCGCCAGCTCGTCGTTTCTGACGCCCGGCAATCTGCTCAATGTTTTGCGCCAGGCCAGCCTCATGTTTTTGCTGGCGTCGGGCCTGACGCTGGTGATTTTGTGTGGCGGCCTGGATTTGTCGATTGGCGCCAACGTGGCGCTGTCAGCCTGCCTTGCCGGCACCTTGATCAAGGGCACGGGCTCGGTGATGCTGGGCTGTGCCGTGGGGGCAGGGTGCGGCCTGGCGATTGGCGTGCTCAACGGCCTGATGGTCACGGCCCTGCGCATCCCGCCTTTCATTGCAACCTACGGCATGTTGTGGATATTGCACGGGGTGACCTACTGGTTCATGAACGGCGAAACCATTCACGGTTTTGCGCCCGGCTTCCGCGCGCTGGGCAGTGGCTACTTTGGCGGCATACCACTGCCGGCCTACTTGATGCTCTCCGTGTTGCTGGCGGGCACGGCCCTCATGCAATACACCACCTGGGGCCAAGAGGTGTATGCCACCGGCGCCAATACCGAATCTGCAGCCTTGTCTGGCGTGCCGGTGTTTGCGCGTCGCCTGACGGTATACGCGCTGAGCGGGTTGATGGGCGGCCTGGCGTCGCTGGTCTTCCTGGCCCGGCTTAACTCGGCCGAGGGCGACATGGGCGAGTCGCTGACGCTGCAGGCCATTGCGGCGGTGCTGATTGGCGGCACCTCCCTGTTTGG
>JANYFF010000022.1 GCA_025362825.1 Polaromonas sp.
AGTGCTGCTGATGGCCGACCGTGTTGACGAGTGGGCACTGAACTACCTGCACGACTTTGACGGCACGCCGCTGCAGTCCGTTGCCAAGGGTGCAGTCGATCTCGGCAAGCTGCAGGACGAAGACGAAAAGAAGGCCGCCGAAGAAGCGCAGACACAGTTCAAGCCCATCCTCGACAAGCTCAAGGAAGCTTTAAAGGACAAGGCCAGCGATGTGCGCGCCACCTCGCGTCTGGTGGATTCACCGGCCTGCCTGGTCGTGCAGGACGGCGACATGTCGACCCAGCTCGCCCGCATGCTCAAACAGGCCGGCCAGGCCGTGCCAGAGGTTAAGCCGATTCTGGAAATGAACGCCCAGCATCCGCTGGTGAAAAAGCTGGAAAGCACGGTTGATGCCGGTAACTTTGACAATCTCGCCAACATTCTGTTTGATCAGGCCTTGCTGGCTGAAGGCGGCATGCCGGCTGACCCTGCGGCTTATGTGAAGCGGGTCAACGCGCTGCTGGTGTAAGGCTGCGGCCGTCAGTCACTCGTCAAGCGAGTCGTGCGTCGCGGCGCTGCCCTTGCGCCAGTAGCCCGACGCCCGTATCCATTTCGGGTTGGCGCGGCATACATTGACGAGGTGGGCGCGCATGGCTTTAGCATGCGCTAACTCGCAGCCTATCCAAGCATGAAAAAAACCTGTTGGCATGCGCATGTCGCGTAGCGCATCGACCAGCGGCATGCTGTCCTCAGCCGCGCCGCTGCGATGTACCCACGTCACCTCAATTTCGGCCTGGCTGTCGAAGTGGATGTGGTCTTCGGGTGTTTCAACTTCAACCAGTACCTCTGCCCGCGCGCCTTTTGGAAGCTCTAGCAGCCGCCTTGAAATGGCAGGCAGCGCCGTGCTGTCGCCTATTAGCAGGTGCCAGTCGAAGCCGGTGGGCACGATGAAAGAACCTTTTGGTCCACCAATGCCGACCTTTTGACCCGGTTCGGCCTGCATCGCCCATTGTGTCGCCGGCCCTGCGGTGTGCAACGCGAAATCAATGTCCAACGTCAGGGCCAGCGCATCGAAGTGGCGCGGCGTGTAGTCGCGCATCACGGGCTTTCTGCCTTCGGGCCAGACAGGGCCGTCCGGTCCGACCGCAGGTAAAGCGAGCGAACCCGTCTCAGGGTCAGGCACAAACAGTTTGAGGTGATCGTCAAAGCCGGGGCTGGTAAATCCCTCAAGCGCATCGCCGCCAAGCGTAATGCGCACGAGGTTGGGCGTGATGCGTCGGACCTTGCGTACTTCAAGCGCTCGAAAGCGCAAGGGGTGGCGAATCCGCTGCGGCGTGAAATCGGCGAGTGCGGGGTTCGCGGCGCCGGCGCTGGCACGCTGGTCAAGTGTGCTGATGTTCATCAAATTTTCTCCAACTGCTGCGCGGCGTGGTCGAGTACCGCTGCAAAGGCATTGGCCTGCTCGGGCGTCAGGACCTCTCGCGACAGGCGCATGCGCATGGCCAGCTTGAGGTTTTCAACCGCACGCATGACCTGGGGCGGCCTGCCGCCGCGTGGGCCAGCGCCATCGACGCCACCCTGCATGCGCGCCATCATGGCGTCGGCGGTTTCGCGGTTTTCCTGCAGGAAGGCCTCACCCGTATCGGTGATGCGGTAGCGCTTGCGTCCACCCGCATCGGGCACTTCAACGCTGAGGTAACCCAGTTCTTCAAGCAGGGTCAGCGTGGGATAGACGATGCCCGGGCTGGGGCTGTAGCTGCCGCCGAGGCGATCCTCGATCAGTTTGATGAGTTCGTAGCCGTGACCGGGTTTGTCTTTCAGCAGTTGCAACAGCACAAACCGCAGGCCGCCATGGCCAAAAATACGGCCGCCGCCGCGCGTGCCACCCATGCCTTCGCTGCGCCGTGCGACACCGTGGCCGCCGTGCGGGCTGTCAGCGTCGTCAGTGCGCCGGATGTGAAGTTGATGATGTCCGGAATGTCGCATGTTAATTTTCGTCAGTGTTTAGATTTATTTATGATATATCTAAATTAAATCTAAATTAAGAGCAAGACAAAAATTCAGGTAAAGATTCGATGTACGCCTGGGACGTGCAGAGGACACACGGAAATGCACTCAGCATGACCAGGCGATGCGTTGGTAGGAATGGCCGCCAGCCGACTTTCACCCTAGGTGGGGTGAGCGCTACGCAGAGATCAACACTGCGGAGGTTTTCTTTGGATTTTGGTCAGCGCGAAGCTGGCCAGCAGCAAGTGGCCAGCCGTGGTCGGCGGACCGGGTGAAAGGCTTATTTTGAAAGAAGCGGCATTTGAAGCGTCAGGAGGGCAGGGCCATCCCGCGACGCAGCCAGTGAGACCTGCCTGCCATTGGCGGACTGCAGCAACAGGCCCTCTTCAATGGCGCTGCCCACGCGGTAGGCGCGAGCCGGCTTGCCATCAACAGCAATCAGTGCAGCCCCGCCGCCGGGCGTGCCCGCCACCACACCCTGCAACACAAACCTGCTGGCAAAACTGGCCTGCGGAAGCGCCTGTGCGGCGGTGGCGCCGAGCACCCGGGCGACCGAGAGGGGGTCAATGACGATGGAGGCGATCGCTGGCGGAACATGGACCGCCGTCGCGCTACCCCGTGCCAGCCTGAGCCCCCAATAAACCAAGCTGGCCGCGGCCAATGCCCACACCGCCAGGGTAATGGCCCGCAAGCCCCATCTGCTTTGTGAAAGTGTCAGCATGCACGGATTATGATGGAAGCAGATACTCCGATTCCGCCATTCACAAGCCCTCTATACGTCATTCATACGCCATTCATGACCACTTTCAAATCCCTCGCACGTCGCGGCATGCAGGCCGGCTTCACCCTTATCGAACTCATGGTGGTGCTGGTCATCATTGGCGTTCTCGCCGCGCTCATTGTGCCCAATGTGCTCGATCGCGCAGATGACGCACGGGTCATGGCCGCACGCACCGACGTCAACAACCTGATGCAGGCCATCAAGCTCTACAAGCTCGACAACCAGCGCACGCCGACCTCCGAACAGGGCTTGCAGGCCCTGATTACAAAACCCACCACAGGCCCGATTCCTTCCAACTGGAAACCCTATCTCGAAAAGCTGCCGAATGACCCTTGGGGCCGCCCTTACCAGTACCTTAATCCGGGCGTCAAGGGCGAGGTTGACGTGATGTCGCTGGGCGCCGATGGACAGGCCGGCGGCGAGGGCAAAAATGCGGACGTTGGCAGCTGGCAGTGATGTTTGCAAGGGCCCGTCGATGCGCATTGCGCGCTGGCCCATGCTTTCCTTGTCTTCCGCTAAGTAGACAACGCGCACTGCAACGTTAGCAAATTGCCTCCCGGACCATGCCTGGAAACCCGCTTATTTTTTACAGGCTTCGCACGGCCGGGTTCACCCTGCTGGAGTTGCTGGTCGTGATTGCCATCATGGCGATGGCCACAGCGGGTGTCAGCCTGTCCATGCGTGACACGTCGCAAACCGCGCTGGAGCGCGATGCGCAGCGGCTTGCAGTGCTGTTTGAATCAGCCAGGGCGCAGTCACGCGCCAGCGGGGCAGCCGTCGTCTGGCATACCACCTCGCAGGGGTTTCGCTTCGAGGGCGTTGCAGCCGGGGCGCTGCCCGAGCGCTGGCTCAGCGAAGGCACAGTCGTACGCGGTATTGCTGCCGTGCAGTTGGGCCCCGAGCCCATCATCGGACCGCAGTCGGTCGAACTGGTCAGCGTCCAGTTGCCCACGCGTGGCTGGCGCGTCGCCACCGATGGCCTTCGGCCCTTCGCAGTGCAAGCGGTGGGGCAGCCTTGAGGCGGCGCGACAGGCAGTCCCGTGCGCTCATGAAGTGCACAGGTTTTACTCTGATCGAAGTACTGGTTGCGCTGGGCATCGTGGCCATTGCGCTGGTCGCGGGGCTGCAGGCGACCAGTGCGCTGACCAGAAATGCAACACGCCAGTCAAATGTCCTGCTGGCCCACATCTGTGCTGAAAACGAACTCATCAAAGTGCGCCTGTCGCGTCAGATGCCGGGTGTTGGCGATACCGCCGTGAGTTGCGAGCAGGCCGGGCGAGTCCTGCAGGTCACGGTATCTGTGCGGCCTACGCCCAATCCGGAATTTCGGCGCGTGGATGCACAAGTCAGTGATGGCAGCGCGTCCATCTTGCAGCTGTCCACCATCATCACGAGGTACTGACCGCATGGCGCACGCACTCCGTCAAACCCGTCAAAACGGCTTCACGCTGATTGAGCTGCTGGTAGCCATCACCATCATGGCGTTGATGGCCGTGCTCAGCTGGCGGGGGCTGGACGGCATGACGCGCGCGCAAACCCAGACCAGCCAGCGCGCCGATGAGGTGCTGACGCTGCAGGCAGGGCTCGCACAGTGGAAGTTTGACCTCGACTCGCTGACGCAGACGCCGCAGGTCACTAGCCTGGACTGGGACGGCCGCGTGCTGCGCCTGACACGGCGCACCGTTCCGGCCAGCGACGGGCTGGTGGTGGTCGCGTGGACGCGCCGCAACGACGGGGGCGGCCAGTGGCTGCGCTGGCAGTCGCCGCCGGTGCGCAATCTTGCCGGCTGGACCGATGCCTGGATGCAGGCCACACGCTGGGCACAAAACGCCAGCACGATTGACCGGGCGCTCGAAGTGGCGGTGGTGCCGCTGGAGGACTGGCAGATTTTTTATTTCCGCAGCGACGCGTGGACCAACCCGCTGTCCAGCGAGGGCAGCCGGGCCGTCGCTGCGCCGGCCGTGCCTGCATCTGGTGCGGCCGGCGTACCGGTGGCTGCGGCCCAGACCGCGGTGCCTGAAGGCATACGCTTGGTCCTGACCCTGCCCGCCCGACAGGCCACAGGCGGCAAGATCACCCTCGACTGGGTGCGACCAACGCTGGGTGGAGACAAATCATGATGCAAAAACGCTGGCGCCAAAAGCCTCTTCGCCAGTCGGGCGCAGCCATCCTGGCGGCCATGCTGACCGTTACGCTGGTGGCGACGTTTGCATCGGCGGCGCTTTGGCAGCAGTACCGCAGCATCGAGGTCGAAACTGCCGAGCGTGCGCGGGTGCAATCCGGCTGGATACTCACCGGTGCGCTCGACTGGGCACGGCTCATCCTCCGTGAGGACGCACGCGCCGGCGGGGCCGACTATCTGGCCGAACCCTGGGCCGTACCGCTCAATGAAGCGCGCCTGTCGAGCTTCCTGGCCGTTGACAAAAACGCCACCGATACCGAGCGGGAGGCTTTCCTGTCGGGCCAGGTAAGCGACCTGCAGGCGCGGCTCAACGTTGCCAACCTGATAGACGGCAGCACGCTTTCCGAGCCGGGGCTGCTGGGTTTTGCGCGCCTTTTCGACCTGCTGGGCCTGCCCTCGCAACAGTTGACCACCATGGCCAGCCAGTTGTTGTTGGCATCCCAGGCTACGCCGCAGGCCTCTTCGGCACCGCCGCTGATGCCACAGCGTGTGGACCAACTGGTGTGGCTTGGCTTGTCGCCAGAAGTTCTGGCTGCGTTGACACCCTACATCACGCTGTTGCCGCAAAGAACGCCGGTAAACCTGAACACCGCCAGCGCCGAGGTGATTTACGCCAGCACGCCCGGCCTGGACCTGTCGGTGGCCCAAAAGCTCGTGGCCGCCCGTGAACGCAGCCACTTCAAGACACTGGAGGAAGCCACGCTGCAAATCGGCGCGCCGGCGGGGCAGTTTGACCAGGCGCGGCATGCGGTGGCGTCCAGGTTCTTTGAGGTGCGCGGAAGCCTGAGGCTGGACCAGATGGTGGTGCAGGAACGCTCTGTGCTGCAACGTGAAGGCCTGGTGGTGCGGACGCTCTGGCGCGAACGCGGCATCGCCGGCGGCGCCATGACGGCTGCTGCTGTACGCCCATGAAAGCCGGGCTGTTCGCACCGTGCGCAGCCGTTTTGTCGCTGCCGGTAGCCACCCCGCTTTGGCAGGGCGCCCGCAAGGCCTCCCCTACAATGCGCCAAACCCTTATTCCATGAGCACATTGATCATTTGCCTCCCCCAGACTGCGCATGCTGCGTCGCTGGGTTATGACTTTTTGCTGACCGCGGATGGCCTTGCCGTGGCCGACCATGCCAGTGCACCGGTGGCGCTGTTGCCTTCAGCGGGGCAGGCCGCTGATGTGGTCGCAGTCGTGCCTTCAGCGCTGCTGTCCTGGCACGCGGTCGAGCTTCCAAAAGGTGTGGGGGCTGGTTCTCCCCGCCTGCGCGCCATCCTTGAGAACCTGCTCGAAGACCGCCTGCTTGACGAACCTGCACAGCTTCACTTCGCTTTGGCGCCGGTTACCGATGGCTTGAGTGCCGCCTGGGTGGCGGTGTGCGACAGGACCTGGCTGGCGGGGCATTTGCAGGCGCTTGAGGCTGCAGGCCGGCCGGCGACGCGCATCGTGCCTGAATTTTCACCCGATGCCGGGCCCCTGCAGGCGCAGGTGGTGGGCGACGCGGACCAGCCGCTGCTTCTTGTCACCGGTAAAGACATTGGCGGTGTCATGCGCTTGCCCCTCGGCCCAACCGCCCTGGCGCTGATACCGCGGGAGTCGCCAGATCAGGAACTGGCTGTGCTGGCCGAGCCCGCCGTGGTCGCCCTGGCAGAAGCGCTTTTCCAGCACAAGGTCGGCCTCATGACGCGGCAGGAGCGCTGGCTGGATGCCTTTCGTTCGGGCTGGGACCTGGCGCAGTTTGACCTTGCCAGCTCCAGTCGTATCCGCACTGTCAAACGCATGTCCGGCCTGGCCCGCGAGCTGCTTCGGGCACCCGGCTGGCGGCCGGCTCGTTGGGGCGCGGCGCTTTTCCTGCTCGCCAACCTGCTCGGCCTGAATGTATGGGCCTGGAAAGAACAATCCGCATTGCAGGTCAGCCGTGCGGCAGTCCAGTCCACGCTGACGCAGACCTTTCCGCGCGTCAAGGTGGTGGTGGATGCACCCTTGCAGATGGAGCGTGAAGTGGCGGCATTGCGCCAGGCTACCGGCGCCACCTCGGGTCGCGACCTGGAAGCCATGCTGGCCGCACTGGGCTCGGCAGTCCCCGCAGGGCGAAGTGCCGGCGCTATCGAATTCGCCGGCGGCGAGGCCAAAGTCAAGGGCCTGCAGCTGAGCGCCCAGGAAGTCACCAGCCTAATCGGCCTGCTCAGGAGCCAGGGCTATTCCGCCCGCTTGGAAGGTGATGCAGTGTTGATCAAACAGGACACCCTGGAAGCCATGACACCATGAAAATGCCGGCCGCTTTTGCCCCGCTGCAGGCTCGCTGGACCACGCTTGAGCCACGCGAACAGGCCCTGATCCGCGGCGCGGCCGGTGTGATTGCGCTGGCAGTGCTGTGGTGGATATGCATTGCGCCGGCGCTGGCGGTGCTGCGCCAGGCAGAGGCCCAGCAGCGCCTGGTCAATGCACAGCTGCAAAAAATGCAAAGTCTGCAGGCCCAGGCCCTGGCCTTGCAATCGCAGCCAAAAATCAGCCACGACGACGCCCTGCGTGCGCTGGAAACCTCGGTCAAACAGCGGCTGGGCACGTCGGCCCAGTTCAACATAGTGGGCGACCGCGCCACCGTCACTCTGCGCAACACGCCGGCGGATGCGTTGGCGCAGTGGCTGGCGCAGGCGCGTGTCAATGCGCACGCCATTCCTGATGAAGTCCGGCTGGTGCGCGCCGCGCCTCCCGGTGCAGCAGGGGCCGTCAACGCGCCTGCCATCCCGTCCGCCGCTGCGGCCTGGGATGGCACGGTGGTGTTGAGCCTGCCGGCACAGTAAGCTGTTTCGCGCAGCATCAGAACCTGTTCCCGGCTTCCCATGACGCGTACCCTCCCACCAGCAGGCAAGACTTTCCGGCATCCCGGCCTGGCGGCGCCGTGGTCGTGGGCCGTGCTGGGCGCGCTGCTCGGGCTGGTACTGGCAGTGGTCTTTTTCGCCCCTGCCCGCTGGCTGGCCTTTGCGGTGCAGGAGGCGACTTCCGGTCAGTTGCAGCTGATTGAACCGCGGGGTACGGTCTGGACCGGTTCGGCGCGCCTGCTGCTGTCGGGTGGCTCCGGTAGCCGCGACAGTGCTGTGCTGCCCGGGCTGGTCGACTGGCAATTGCGCCCGGGCTGGATGTCCCTGAAACTGCAGGTGAACGCCGCCTGCTGCACTGCCGCACCGCTCCAGGCACGGCTGGGGCTGGGCTGGGGAAGAGTCGCTGTGCTGGTGTCCGATGGTGCGTCGCAGTGGCCGGCCACCATGCTGGCCGGGCTGGGCACCCCCTGGAACACCGTACAGGCAGAGGGTAATTTACAGCTTGCAACGCAAGGCCTTTCAGTAGAATGGCTACAAGGGCGGTTGCTGGTTTCGGGCCGGGCTGAATTGCAGGCGCTGGGCCTGTCTACCCGCCTGTCCACACTCAAACCCATGGGCAGTTATCGCTTGACGCTTACCGGAGGCAGCACCGCCAGTCTGGTGCTATCAACGCTCGAAGGCAGCCTGCAGCTTGCCGGCAGCGGCCGCTGGATCGGTTCGCGCCTGCGCTTTGAAGGCGAGGCGAGCGCTGCGCCGGAGCATGAAGCCGCGCTGGCCAATCTTCTCAACATCATCGGGCGCCGCAGTGGCGCGCGCTCCATCATCACACTGGGCTAATTACATGCCAAATCGCCAGATACGCCCCATCGGTCGCAGCGCCCACAGTCAGGTACCGGATTTCCGTCTCGCTATGATTTCAATAGCTGTATGTGTAGGCTTTATGGGGGCTACGGGCCTTTTACATGCACAGGACTTTCCCGCATCGCCAAAAGGCCGCGCCGGCTCCAGCGCGCGCCAGGGCGGCCCCGTCACGCTGAATTTTTCGAACGCCGAAATCGATGCAGTTGCACGCACCATGGCCGTCATCACCGGACGCAATGTGGTGGTCGATCCGCGCGTCAAGGGCACGATGACGCTGGTGACCAGTTCGCCAGTCACGCCGGCGCAGGCGCTGCGGCAGTTTTCGACGCAGCTGCGGACCCAGGGCTTTGCGCTGGTCGAGTCGTCTGGCCTCTACCTGGTGGTGCCTGAAGCCGATGCCAAGCTGCAAAGCGGCGCGGTTTTCGCCGGTGCGGCCCCCGCTGCCAGCGGCCAAATCATCACGCAGATCTTCCGGCTCAACCATGAAACCGCCAACAACCTGGTGCCGGTGCTGCGTCCGCTCATCAGCCCAAACAACACCATCAACGTCAACCCCGGCAACAACTCGCTGATCATCACCGACTACGCTGACAACCTGCAGCGCATCGGCACCATCATCACCGCACTCGATGTAGCCAATGCAACGGGTGTCGAGATCATCCGTCTGCAGTACGCCATCGCCACTGACCTCGCACCGCTCGTGACGCGTCTGATCGATTCGGGCAGCGCTGGCGCTGTAGCTGGGCAGGGCCAGGCAGACACTTCTTTTAAAACCACCCTGGTGGCCGAGCCGCGCAGCAATTCGCTGATCCTCAGGGCGGCCAATCCGGCACGCCTGGCGCTGGTCAGGACACTGGTTGAAAAGCTCGACCAGGGCGCGTTCAACGGCAGCAGCAGCGGCAAAGACTCCGCAACCGGCAACATTTATGTGGTCTACCTGAAAAATGCCGATGCCACCAAGCTGGCCGCGACCCTGCGCGCCGCCATTGCGGCAAGTTCTGGCGGCGGGTCTGGCGGCTTGGCATCGTCCACCCCTGTAGCGCCGGTGGTCACTGCGGGCACGACCGGCGCGGCCACTGCCACGCTGTCCAGCAGCCAGCCCTCGACGGGGGGGCAGATACAGGCCGACCCTGCCACCAATTCACTCATCATCACGGCACCGGAACCGCAATACCGCCAGCTGCGCGCCGTCATCGACAAGCTCGATGCCCGTCGCGCGCAGGTGTTTGTGGAAAGCCTGATCGCTGAGGTCAATGCCGACAAGGCGGCTGAATTCGGGATCCAGT
>JANYFF010000056.1 GCA_025362825.1 Polaromonas sp.
GCTTGCGGCTGGCCAGCAGCACGTCGGCGCCCTGCGGCCCGCTGATATCGATGCCCAATTCGCGCAGCTTCTTCGCGGCGGGCAGCACCAGCGTCTCGTCTTCAAGACCGAACAAGGTGCCTTCCGACGCATGCGGGTTGATGCCGAACAGCGCCACCTTCGGCTGCTGCAAGCCAAGCATTCGGCAGGCGCGCAAGCCTGCCTGCGTGGCTGCGACGACAAGTTCTGGCGTGATGCGCGCGAGCGCAGTCGCGACGCTCTCGTGCAGCGTGACGTGCACGATCCGCAGGCCACCACCCACCAGCAGCAGAAACACGCTGTCTTCCGGCTGGTTGCACACGCGCGCCAACAGTGACGGATAGCCGCTGAACTGGATGCCGGCCTGGGCAATCGCGGTTTCATGGTGCGGTCCCGCAACCATCGCGTCGAACTCGCCGCTGCGGCAGGCCAGGATCGCGGCCGTGGCGGCAGCGACGGTACTCGCGCCTGCGGCGGCGTTGACTTCACCCGGCTTGAATGCCGACGCCGGTAATGTGCCCGTCGAGCGCAACTCGGTCGCGCGAAGCAGGTTGTCCAGTCCCAGTCGGTTAGCGGTTTGCTTCAGTACCTCGGCCGGGCCGAATACGGTAATGCGCAATTTACGCACACCCTTCAACTCGTCCAGCGCCTTGAGCACGATCTCGGGTCCGATCCCATTGGGATCGCCTATCGAGAGTGCGATGCGTCGCGTCACAATGGCAGTGCCAGCAGCGTATCGGTCACGGTGCTGTCGCAAACCGCGATGCGCTCGGCCAGCAGCAGCTTGCTGCCACTGCGCTCGAAGCGATCGAGATATTCGCCCGTGACAAACAACGTGGTTTCGCCAGTGTGCATAATGCGCGCCACGATGAACGGTGTGCGTGCGACCGCTCCCTTGTCGTCGGCGGATTCCACGAGTGGGATGCCCAAAACGTGCCGGTAACGATGTCGCTCGTAGATGTTGGCTTCACGCAGTGCCGCAATGCGGTCTTCCAGCATCGCGCGCGAGTCGGCGAAGACGATGCCCGAGGGCAGGCCTTCGCGCTCGTTCTCGGCATTGGTGATGCGGTACTTGCACTTCTCCGTGAAGAAGGCCGGCCACTGCTCCAGCGCGTCGCTGTCGATGGTATGCGCATAGGACGCGTTAAAGGCGCAAAGGGACATGAGGTCGATCATGCTGATACCTCCATGTGCGCGCGGTAGGCTTTCCAGAAGCCGCGCACGGATGTTTCCGTGGCGCGGCCTTCGCTGGAGCCGGTCCCCTCGCCACCCATTTCCACCACCGCATCCCGGCCCCGCGCGCCGGCGATGCCGCGCTGGACAAAGCCGCCCACTGCGCCGTCTTCCATCGAAATGAATCCCGCAGGGCCCACCAGGTTCAACTGCTTGAGGCGCACGGTCCGCTGCTCGGACGTGTCGTCGGTGTACCCAATGTAGGTCCAGTTCAACTCGGTGCGCTCGATCCCCTTGGGCAAGACCTGTCGTACCGCCAGGCAGTTCTGGATCTGCTGCAACACGAAGCCGGGGAACACGGACAGTATCTGCAACGTGATGCCGTCGTCGTATTCCTTGAAGCCTTCCAGCACGCTCGGGTCCTTCAGTCGGTACTTCGAGTCGTCCGAGCGCAGGCCTTGTTCCTTGTACGACTCGTCAGCTGCAGTCGGGTCGATCATCGAGAAGCTGACGTGGTGGCCCCCGGTTTCGTCTACGATCACGCCGCCCTTTTGCGATAGGCGGTTCAGCTTGAAGGTTGTGAAGAACAGGTGCAGCAGGCTCGCGTGGTAGCTGTCCTTCACGTTCTCAAAGTAGAGCTTCCAGTTGTTGGGTAGCGCCTGTGTGAACCGGCCGATCACCTCCACAGGTTTGTGCAGTACGCGCTCGATGCGCGAGCAGATTTCCGGGCCCAGGTATTCATTGATCGGTGGCACGTCGTCGCTGAAGCTGCCGAACACCAGTCCACAGTAGACAGCGACCATCAGCTTGCGTGGGCCGTGTTCATTTTTGCAGAAGGAGGCGGGCATGCCGCCCTGGCCCTTCACGCCCTTCTCAAAGGCCACGCCGGTCAGATCGCCCTGGCGGTTGTAGCTCCAGGCGTGGTACACACACTGGAAATTATCGGTCTTGCCGGATTTCTCTAGAGCGATCAGCGCGCCACGATGAGCGCAGCGGTTCTCGAAGGCGTAGAACTCGCCGTCGTCGTCCTTCACCACCACCACCGGTGTCTCGCCGACGAAGGTGGTGCGGTAGTTGCCGGGCTCGGGCAATTCGGCATCCAGGCACAGGTAGCTCCAGGTCGCGCCGCGATAGATGCGGCCCTGCTCGTCCTGCGCGGTCTGCTGGTCGCTGTATAGGTCGAACGGCACGCGAGTGAGGGCCGGGCTCTTCCAGTGTATGGTCTGTTCATGCATTTCTTTACTCCAAGGTTACGTTCGCGCTCTTGATGACCGTGCTCCAGCGGTCACTCTCGGCGCGGATGAATTCTGCTGTCTTCTCAGGGCTTGCGCCGCCTGGAACGGCGCCCTGTTCAAGGAATTTCTGTATCACGTCCGGCGCAGCAACGGCGGCGGCGAATTGCTTATGCGCATAGTCGACCACGTGCTTGGGCGTTCCGGGCGGGGCCACCATGGTGAAGAAGGTGACGGCATGCATGCCGGGCAGCTTCGCCTGGGCAAAGGTCGGCACGTTCGGCAGCGCGGGCGAGCGCTTGTCATCGGCCACCGCGAGCACGCGCAGCTTGCTGCCGGTATGGAACTGCGCCGAGGAGCTGATGTTGTCGAAGAACACATCCACGTTGCCGGCCACGATGTCCATCAGCGCGGGCGCCGTGCCTTTGTACGGCACGTGGGTCATCATCGTGCCCGTGAGTTGCATGAACATCGACGCAGTCAGGTGCGACGTCGAGCCGTTGCCCTGCGAGGCATAGCTCACCTTTCCGGGGTTGGCCTTCAGGTAGGCGATGAATTCGGCAACGTCCTTCGTTGGCAGCTTGTTGCTCACGGCCAGTACGTTCGGCACGGTCGCGATTATTGTCACCGGTACCCACTTGGTCGGGTCGAAAGTGAGTGACTTGTACAGGTGGTGATTGATCGCGACGGGGCCGGGCGGGGACATGAGAAAGGTCGTGCCATCCGCATCAGCGCGCGCCACGAAGTCGGCGCCGATGTTGCCGCCCGCGCCCGCCTTGTTTTCCACCACAATGCCTGCCGGGTACGCGCCGCGCACCTTCTCCACCAGGATGCGGGGCAGCATGTCCGCCGTGCCGCCGGCCGGGAAGGGCACAATTAGCTTGACCAACTTGGCAGGCTGGGCGTTCGCGAAGCCGCAAATGGAAGCGGCGGCGAGCGCGGCAGCAATGGTCAAGACGGTTCGCCGCTGGCAGGTTTGATTCATGGTGGCGCCTTTTGGGGTCATATGCCCAGGTGTTCGTTCAATAATTCGGGTTGGGCGCGCAGCGCGGCTCCGGTCCCATCAAAGACCACGCGGCCCTTCACGAGTATCACGTTGCGGTCGGCCAGTGCGGTGACGGCGCGCCAGTTCTTGTCGACCAGCACGGTGGCGATGCCGCTTTCGCGAATGACACGGATGATGCGCCAGATATCTCTGGCGATTAGCGGGGCCAGGCCTTCCGTCGCTTCGTCGAGCAGCAGCACCTTCGGGTTGGTCATCAGCGCGCGGCCGATAGTCAGCATCTGCTGCTCGCCACCTGACAACTGCTGGCCACCGTGGCCCAGACGCTCGGACAGGCGCGGAAAGGTATCGAGCACGCGCTCGTAGGTCCAGTCGCGCTTGCCGTCGAGCCCGGCGCGAGCGGCAACCATGAGGTTCTCGCGCACCGACAGGTTCGGGAAAATGCCGCGTCCTTCAGGTACATAGGCAATCCCGAGATGCGCAACTTCGTGGATTTTCATGTTACGCGTGGAGCGGCCGGAGACGGACACCTCGCCCTGTCGCGGGGTAACCACGTTCACCAGCGACTTCAACAGCGTCGACTTGCCCATGCCGTTGCGGCCCATCAGGCCGACGGCCTCGCCCGGTGCCAACGTGAAGTCCACGCCGTGCAGGATGTGGCTGTCTCCGTAGAAGGAATGCAGGCCGGTGGCATTCAATGCGGCTTCAGCCATGATGCGTTTCCTCGCTGCCCAAATAGGCTTCCTGTACTTCCTGGCTTGCACGCACTTGCTCGGGCGTCCCGGTCATCAGCACACGGCCGTTCACCATCACCGTCACCATGTTGGCGATGGAGAAGACCGCGTCCATGTCGTGCTCCACCAGCAGGATGGCGTGCGACGCCACCAGGCCGCGCAGCAGTTCGATCATCCGCAGCGACTCCTCGTGGCCCATGCCGGCCAGCGGTTCGTCGAGCAGCAGCACGTCAGGCCGGGTCGCCAGCACGATGGCCAGTTCCAGTTGGCGCTGCTGGCCGTGGCTCAGTTCGCCGGCGCGGCGATCGGCCACATCGGCAAGTCCGACGTGCGCCAACGCATCGTCAACCGCTTCGCGGTAGGGTGACCATGCCGCGGCGTCGCTGAAAATGTGTCCCGAGCGCGGCTCGCGCGACTGGGCGGCAAGCCGACAGTTCTCTGTCACGGTAAAGCCGGGAAAGATGTTGGTCTTTTGATAGCTACGGCCGATGCCGATGAGCGATCGCTGGTGCGGGTTCAAGCTCGTGATGTCGTCGCCGCGATAGATCACCTGGCCCGATGTCGCGGGGATATCGCCCGACAGCAGGTTGATCAGCGTGGACTTGCCCGCGCCGTTGGGACCTAGCAGCGCGTGCACCTCGCCGCGGCGCAGCGAGATGTTGACGCGCTCGTTCGCGGCAAGTCCGCCGAACGTGCGGCACAGGTCGGCGGTCTGCATCAGCAGGTTGGTGTTCATGCGAACCTCCGCTTCCAAATGCCCTTGATCCGCTCGAAGATCGAGATCATGCCTCCCGGCAGGAACAACACGATCAGTACGATCGCGATGCCCAGCCACAGATGCCATTGCTTGGTGAAGGTCGAAAGTACCTCCTGTAGCAGCATGAAGGTGAAGGCGCCGATCACTCCGCCCCATAGCTGACCCATGCCGCCCAAAATCAGCATAAGCAGCCCGTCGGCGGACTGGTGCCAAGACAGCATCTCGGGGTTCACGCTGCTGTTCAGTATGGCGAAGAGGTAGCCCGCCAGCCCGGCGAACGCGCCCGAGATGGTGAACGCGGCCAGCTTGTAGCGGAACACCGGAAAGCCAATGGCTTCCATGCGGTGCTCGTTCTCGCGGATGCCTTGCAGCGCACGCCCGAAGGGCGAGCGCAGCAGCAGCGCCATGAACAGCAGCAGCGCGGCCATCAGCACCATCACGAAGTAATAGAGCGTGTTGGTGTCGGTTAGCTCGAACGGCACCCAGTGGCCGATGGCAGTGGTGGGCTTGCCGCGCAGATTCATGCCGTCTGAGCTGCCGCCCAGGGCCTTCACGTCATGGAATAAAAAGTAGAAGATCTGCGCGAACGCCAGTGTGACCATGATGAAAAACATGCCGCGCGTGCGCAGCACGAACAGGCCTACCAGGAAAGAAAAGAACGCCGTCACCAGCATCGCTGCCGGCAGCGTCAACCACAGGTTGCTGGTCAACTGGTACTTGGTGCCCAGCAGGGCGAAGACATAGGCGCCCATGCCGAACCAGCCGGCATGGCCGAAGCTGATGAGGCCGGTGTAGCCCAGCAGCAGGTCGAGGCTGATCGCGAAGATCGACATGATCATCACGCGTGTCACCAACTCGGTATAAAAGTCCTGGTTCAACTGCGGGAATCCCGCTAGAAGGACGAAAAAGACGGCGATGATGACGGCGCGAGAGGACGACGAGATGAGGGTGCTCATGACTTGAAGAGCCCTTCGGGACGCCACAGCAGGATGGCCGCCATCACGACGTAGATGGCGATACTGGCGTAGTCCGGCAGGAAAACCTTGCCGAACGTGTCGGCGAAGGCGACCAGCAGCGATGCCAGCAGCGCGCCCCAGACAGAGCCGATGCCGCCGACAATCACCACCACGAAACTGACAATCAGTACTTGCGTGCCCATGCCGGGCGACACCATCGCCGAGGGCGCATTGATCATCCTGGCAAACGCAGCCAGCGCCACGCCAAGGGAGAAGACCAGACGGAACAGCCAGTCGATGTTGATGCCCAGGATCTGCACCATTGCGCGGTTGGATGCGCCGGCGCGGATGCGCGCCCCGATCACGGTACGCTGGATCAGAAAATAGAGGCCCACCGCGACCGCCAGGCAGATGCCCGACATGAAGAGGCGATAGGCGGGATACGTCATCACGCTACCGAGCGGCACCGAGAAATCGAGCCACGACGGCACTTTGACGGAATACACCGCGTCGCCGACCAGCAGCGAACGCAGCTCCTCGAAGATCAGGATGAGGCCGTAAGTCAGCAGCACCTGCTGCAGGTGGTTGCGCTGGTACAGGCGGGAGAACAAAGCCCACTCAAGCACTGCCCCGAGCAGCGCGCTGAGGATGGTGCCGAGCACGATGGTGACAAGTAGGTTGCCTGTCATCGATGTCAGCGTGAACGCCACGTACGCCCCCATCATGTAGAAGCTCCCGTGAGCGAGGTTGATCACACCCATCACTCCGAAGATGAGGGTGAGGCCGCTCGCTACAAGGAACAGCAGAAGGCCATATTGCACGGCGTTCAGAGTCTGTATGAGGATGAGGTCCATGGCAGGTTCAGCCGGCGTCTGTGTTGCTTACAGTTTGCAGTCGGGCGACGGGTCGACCAGGCCCTTGACGATTGTGTCGGTCATCACGTTCTGGTTGCCGCGTGCGACGCGAACGTAGAAGTCCTGGATCGGGTTGTGCGACTTGGAGAACGTGAGCGGACCGCGTGGGCTGTCGATCTTGGAGATTTCGATGGCCTTGTAGATCTCGGCCTTCTTCTTGGTGTCGCCCTTGACAGCCTTCAGACCCACGTCATACATCTGCGCCGCGTCGTAGCCTTGCACGCCAAACACGTTGGGTGCGGCACCGTAGGCCTTGGTGTAGGCTGCCATGAACTTGTCGTTCTTCGGGTTCTTCAGGCCGTCCGCATAGTGCAGCGTGGTCAGTAGGCCTGCGGCGGCGTCGCCTTGCGCGGCCAGCGTGCCCTCGGTGATGAAGGCACCGTACAGCGGGATGCTGGTCTTCAGGCCAGCGGCGGCATAGTCCTTGACGAACTTCACCTGAGCCGCGCCGGCGACGAACACATAGGCGGCCTCAGGTTTGATCGTGGCCAGCTGGGCCAGCAGTGGCTGGAATTCCACGCCCGGGAAAGGCAGGTTCAGGTCCGTCAGCACCTTGCCACCGCCTTTTTCGAAGCCTTCGCGAAAACCCTTGACAGACTCGTTCCCTGCAGCGTACTTCCAGCTGATGGTGACAGCTGTCTTGTGCTTCTTGGCGGCCAGCAGGCCGGCTGCGTAGCCCGGTTGCCAATTGCTGAAGGACGAGCGGAACACGTTGGGAGCGCACATAGAGCCAGTGATCTCGCCCGCACCTGCGTTCGGAACGATCATCAGCGTGTTGGTTTCGCGCGCGACCTTGGCCATCGTTGCGGCCACACCGGAATGGATGGTGCCGATCAGCACGTCGACTTTGTCGCGCTTGACGAGCTTGTTGGCGTTTTCGTTGGCCTTTGACGGGTCCGACTCGTCATCGAGCGCGATGTACTCAACTGGGCGACCACCCAGCTTGCCGCCCTGTTCTGTGACGTAGAGCTTGAAGCCGTCCATGACATCCTTGCCGAGGTTGGCGAAGGTGCCCGAGCTGGGCAGCATCAGGCCGACTTTGATGGGATAGGAAGACTGGGCACTGGCCCAGCTAGCGCCCACGCTGATGACGACGGCAACTGCCGCGCGCAAGAAGAATTTCGACATGGATGTTTCCTATGATTTCGTTGTTGAAAAGACGAAGGATGTCGGCGCGTTCAGGGAACCAACGAGGCCTGCGACACGAACTTGGTCACCAGGTAGCCGTCGAAGGTTTCGGTGCCGCCTTCGCTGCCCATGCCGCTGTCCTTGACGCCGCCGAGCGGTGTCTCGGCCAGCGCCAGCCCGAAGTGGTTGATGCTGACCATGCCGGCCTCGAGCCGATTGGTCACATGGTTGGCTGTGGAAATTGAATTGGTGAACACGAACGAGGCTAGGCCGTAGGGCAGGGAGTTCGCGCGGGCCAGCGCTTCGTCGGTGGTCTTAAACTTCGTGACGGGCACAACAGGGCCGAACGGCTCTTCGACCATCAGGCGCGCGTCGTCGGGAACACCAGTTAGGATGGTGGGCGCGAAGAAGAAGCCGTCGCGCTGCAGGCGCTCGCCGCCGCAGACCAGCCGCGCGCCCCGCGCACGTGCATCAGCGACCAACGCTTCCATGGAGTCCACACGACGTTCGTGTGCGAGCGGCCCCATCTGCGTGTCTTGCGCGAGGCCGTCGCCGACTTTCAGGCCGGCGTAGACGTAGGCGAAGGCGTCGACGAAGCGGTCATACGCCTTCTCGTGCACGTAGAAGCGGCTGGGTGCCATGCACACCTGGCCCGCGTTGCGGGTCTTGGTGCGCGCCAGGAACTTCGCAGCCGACTCCACGTCGGCGTCGTCGAACACTAGCACCGGTGAGTGGCCGCCGAGTTCCATTGTCATGCGCTTCATGTGCGCGCCAGCCAGCGCAGCGAGCGATTTGCCGACGGCGGTCGACCCTGTGAAGGAGATCTTACGCACGATGGGCGAAGTGATCAGGTAGCTGGAAATCTCAGCCGGCACGCCCCACACAATGTTCAGGCAGCCAGCGGGCAAGCCGGCGTCGTGGAAGATACGTGCTAGCGCGACGACGGCGCTCGGCGAGTCCTCGGGGCCCTTCAGGATCAGCGTGCAGCCAGCACCGAGCGCGGCCACGGCCTTGCGCAGCGCCTGGTTGAACGGAAAATTCCAGGGCGTGAACGCTGCGCACACGCCAATCGGTTCGCGCACGACCAGTTGGCGAACAGTTTCAGAACGCGGGGGGATCACACGGCCATAAATGCGACGGCATTCCTCTGCGTGCCACTCGGCGTGTTCAGCGCAAGTCTGCACTTCCTGCAGCGCTTCGGCCATCGGCTTGCCCTGGTCGAGTGTGATGTTGCGGGCGATCGCGGGCGATCGCTCGCGGATCAATTCTGCCACGCGGCGCAGCACCTTGCCACGTTCCAGCGGCGATGTGAAACGCCAGCTCTGGAATGCCTTGCTCGCGGAAGCGAGCGCGCGGTCCAGGTCGTCGCGCGTGGCGTGCGGCAACTCGGCGAAGGCAGCGCCGGTTGCGGGGTTGATGACGCTCTGCGTCTTGCGGCCTTCGGCGGCAAGGAACTGGCCGTCGATGTACAGCGCAAGCTGTTCGTAGTGAGTGGGGGTCGAGGTCTGTGCGTCCATGAAGTCTCTCAGAGGAACACGCCGCCGCCGTCTACCGCCAGCGTTTGGCCGGTGACGAAGCTCGCGCCGTCGCTCACCAGGTAGGCGAGCGCAGCCACCAGATCGGCTGGCACCTGGTCGCGCTGAATGCAGCGGCCGGCGGTGCGGGCGTTGTCGCCGATACGGTTGTGCAGGTCGGACTGCAGCACGCCGTCGCTTAGTGTGAATCCGGGCGCGATCGCGTTGACCGTGATCTTGTCCTTGGCCAGTTCGCGCGCCAGCGATCGTGTGAAGGCGATCACGGCACCCTTGCTCGCGACGTAATGCGCCATGTTTGGCGGCCCCTTGATCGGCACGGTCGAAGCGATATTGACCAGGCGGCCGCGGCCGCTCTTGCGCAACGCGGGCAGTACCGCCTTGGCGCAGTTGAAGGGGCCAAGCGTGTTGACTTCCATCACTCGCATCCATTCGGCGTTGGTGATCTGGTCGAACGGCTTGAGCGTGAGCGTCGTGAACAGGCCGGCGTTGTTCACCAGCACGTCAATGCCGCCGAATTCCTTGACGGTGGAGTCGGCCATCGCCGCGACATCGCGTTCACTCGTCACGTCGGCCTTCACGCCGATAGCTTTGAAGCCGGCTTCGCGCAGCTTGGCTGCCGCTTCGTCAGCACCGCGCAGGTCTGCAATGGCGATGTTGTGGCCAAGCTCGGCCAAGTGCTCGCAGAAGGCGTAGCCGATGCCGCTGGCGCCGCCGGTCACGATGATGGTCTTGGGTATTTCGGGCGTCATGGAAGTCCTGTGTAGATCAAAGGGCGACGGCAAGAGCCGCCAGCTTCACGCTGGTGTCGGCAGCCTGCTCGGGAGAAATGCACGCCGGGTTGGCGAGCAGCTTGCGGGACGCCATGTGGTCGCCCGCGCTGTTGATTGATTCGACGGCGGTCAGGCGCCCCGCACGGAATCGGAAAACCGAGAATTTGGCCGTCGCGATGTCCCCGCGCAGCACCGCGCAATCGTCGGCTTGCGCGACACCGGCGATCTGCAGGCGATTGACGCCCTGGTCGCTCCAGAACCACGGCACCTTGGCGTAAGGCTCGTCTTTGCCTGCGATTCGCGCGGCAACGCAGCGCGCCTGGTCGACTGCGTTCTGCACCGACTCAAGCCGCAGCGACGAGTCGCTGTACGAAGCGGGAAAGCGCGCGCAGTCGCCGATGGCGGAGATGAGGGGATCACTGGTGATTAAGCGCTCGTTAACGACGATGCCATCCTGTACTTGCAAGCCCGTGTTGCGCGCGAGATCGACATTCGGTTCGACGCCGATGCCGATCACCACCAGGTCCGCCATCACGCTTTCGCCCTGGCTCGTGATGACGCCGGTTACGCGGCCACCGCTACCCGTGTAGCCGGTGGCGCCGGTGTTAACGCTGAACTTCGCGCCGCGCTGCGTCAGCGCGCTGGCGAGGAAGTCGCCCGATGTAGCGGACACAGCGCGCTTCAACGCGCGGTCGGTGAATTCGAGCACGCGCACGTCGAGCTCCTTATCCCGCGCAATGACTGCAACTTCCAGGCCGATGAACCCGGCACCGACGATCACCACGCGGCGTCCTGGTTGCATCTGCGCAAGCAGCACTTTGGCGTCGGTAAGAGTGCGCAGGGCAACGATGCCCCGAAGCTTCGCCCCGGGGATGGCGGGCATGCGGGCACGCGCGCCAGTGGCGAGCACGAGGTGCCGGTAGGGCAGCGACGCGCCCGATGCGAGAGTAACCCGGCGCGTGGCGCGGTCGATGGTGGTCACACGCTGTGATGCGATGACCTTGATGTTCTTATCGGCATAGAAGGCCGCGGGACGCAACTCGATTTGTCCAGGCTGCGCCTTGCTTGACAGGAACGACTTCGACAGGGGTGGCCGTTGATAGGGCAAGCCGGGTTCTTCGCCGATCAGCGTAATCGGCCCCGCGTAGTTGTCATCGCGCAGCGACGCAGCGACCTGGAAGCCGCCTTGCCCGCTGCCAACGATGACCACGCCTGCATCTTGCATCGCCTATCAGACCTGGTGTGTCGGGACGTGGACGATGATCTCGTCGACGCCTGCGGGCATCGCAATCTGGCATCCCAGACGGCTGTTCTCGCGGCGTCCGGCGGCAGCGCTTTCGAGCATTTCGTTCTCTACTTCGCTCAACGGCGGCACGAACGGCTGGCTGGCTTCGTCCAGATAGATGTGGCATGTGGCGCACATGGCCGCGCCGCCGCATTCGGCGACGATGCCTTCGACGCCGTTGGCCACGGCTGTCAACATGACGGTGGCGCCGGGACTGACGGCGATGGAGCGGCGTGTGCCGTCCGGCTGGACGTACGTGATCTGGGGCATGTGAGACTCTGGTGAAAGAAGACTGGGAAGGGAAGGTTCAGGCCGCTTCGACACTGACTGGCATACTGGTGTAGCCGCGCACCGAGTTGTTGTAGTGGATGACGGGCTTTCCTTCAAGGTGGATGCGCTTGACGCGCTTGCCCAGCGCGGCGAGCACTATCTCGCCTTCCAGCCGGGCAATCATCTGGCCGGCACACCCGTGAATTCCGGTGCCGAAAGCCAGGTTGCCGGCCGCCTTGCGTGTGACGTCGAACTTGTCAGCGGTCTCACCCCAGCGGCGCGGATCACGGTTGGCCGAGCCGATGAGCACGCACATCTTTTGCTCGGCGGGCATGCGCACACCGGCCACTTCTACTTCACGCGTAGTCGTGCGATAGAACGAGTGGAAGGTGCTTTCGTAGCGCAGCACTTCTTCCAGTGCCTGGCGCGAGAGCGACGGGTTGGCGTGCACCAAATCCCACTGGTCCGGGAAACGCGAGAACGACAGCATCGCGTTGCACAGCGTGAAGACGGTAGTGTCGAGGCCGGCCGAGAGCATCGTACGCACGAGCATCGGCGCTTCTTCCGGCTCAAGGAGGCCCTCGTCGGCAGCCTTGTACAACTGCATGCCCAGACCGTCGGGCGTGAGGTTCTCCCGCTTGCAAACCTCGGCGATCCAGTCGATGGCGCCTTCCTGCGCCTTGACTAGGCAGACCTTGAAGCGCTCGTTGACTGGGCCGAAGGCGTTGAACACCATGTCACCGTAGGGCAGCAGGTATTTCTCGCGGCCTTCGCGCGGGATACCGACCGCATCGGCGAACACCCGCAGCGGATACGCCTCGCACAGATCGGTGACTGCGTCGAAGTGGCCCTTGGCCAGCACCCGATCGACCAACTCCTCGGCTTCGCGCTCGAACATCGTGCGCATCCGGTTGATCGACGCGGGGGACAGCAGGCCGCCCATCACCTTGCGCGTGCGCGCATGCATCGGCGGGTCCACCTCTAGGATGATACTGGGCTTGCGCCAGGGCGTAGTGGTGTGGAAGTTCGCGAGGCCCACGCCGGCACTGGAACAGAAGGTCGCCGAATCGCGCAGCACGTAGTCGATTTCCGAGTGGCGCGCGATGCCGTAGGCGTTGTACTTGGTCAGGTAGAACACAGGCCCCAGTTCGCGGAGCATCTCGTAGTGCGGATACGGGTCGTCGAGAACTTCATTCGCATAGGGGTCGTAGTCGGTGCTGGGCGCGTCGGCTTCGAGTCGGTCGACCGTGGCGGCAGTGGTCATTCGGGAGATTCCTTAGCTGTGTCCAATGGCCGGATGCCCTGGTACCAAATCAGCCACGAGTTTCGTTTGGAATTAGATTGAGGTCAATGAAATCGGATATATTGTGCGCATATCGAACTATAAAGATAAAAATGCTTAGCTTAGAGTACGAAGAATCGACTCACAAAGACAGAAAAGAGGACAAAGAATACGTGATGGGGCTTGAAAAAGGCTTGGCCATCATCGAAGCCTTTGGCATCAGAAAGGGACCGCTGACGCTGACGCAAACAGCGGAGATTACGGGCCACACCAAGGCCGCCGTGCGCCGTAGCCTGCTCACGCTATGCAAGCTCGGGTACGCGGTGCAAGACGGCCGATATTTCCGGCTGGCGCCACGTTCGCTGCGTCTCGGTCACGCCTACGTGGCCTCGGATCCGCTTGCGAAAGTGGCGCAGCCGATCCTAGAGATGGTCAGCGAACGCACGCAAGAGTCGTCGTCGATCGCGGTACTCGATTCACAAGAAGCGGTGTTCATCGCGCGCTCAACGCACCGACGCAGTTTGTCGAGCGGTCTGGGCGTGGGCGCGCGGTTGCCGGCGTATTGCAGTGCGACGGGCAGGGTGTTGCTTTCGGAGAAGCCGCCGTCGGAGATTGAGTTCATCTTGAACCGCATGTCGCGTCCTTCGCTCACGCCGCACACACAGACGCGCGTGCAGTCGGTCCTGGATGAGATCAAACTTGTGAACTCGCGCGGCTATGCGATCAGTGACGAGGAACTGGAGATCGGCCTGCGTTCGATCGCGGTGCCGATCCGCAATGGGTGCGGCGAGTTGATCGCGGCGATGAGCCTGTCGGTGTCGACGAGCAGGATGACGCGCCAGGAAGTTGTGGAGCACCTGCTACCGGAGCTCGAGATGGCGCGTCGCAACTTCGCTTCGCTTTTGTAGCGTGGTGAAGGTTCTGTCGCAAAAGTGGATGGACTTCACCAAATGCAGGAATGAGCTTAATCAGGCCACCATACAGTTCAGTTCTCCCATAAGGATTTCGAAATAGCGCGCGCAGGTGTTGCCGCCGACCGAAAATTGACAGGCGGGGGTGCGGACAATAACTTGGACTGGTTATGCCGCTATTCCGAGGCTCGCCCGGTATTCCAGGGGACTGAGTGAGCCAAGGGATATCTTGATACACTTTTCGTTATACCAGCGGATGTAGGAGTCAACGACCTGGATGAATTGATCGATTGATATGTCCTGCCAGCTCCGAGGATAAAACAGCTCCGTTTTCAATCGCCCGAAGAACCCTTCGCAGGCAGCATTGTCAGGCGAACACCCTTTGCGCGACATCGAACGAATCAGCTTTGCGTTGCGCATCCGTGAAAGCCACCCAGGCCAACGATAGTGAGCACCGCGATCAGAATGAATGACAGGCCGGCTTTCGCTTCTGGCTACCGTCTCAATGGCAGCATCCAACATCGTGTTTACCAAGTCGGAGTCTGGACGTGTGCCTATAGTCCAGCTCACCACCAGACCGTCGAAGCAGTCGATCATTGGCGAGAGATACACCTTCCCGGCAGGTATCTGGAACTCTGTGATGTCAGTCAGCCACTTCTCATTCGGGGTGTCCGCTCGGAAGTCCCGGTTGATGAGGTTCTCTGGCGCAGGGCTGATTTCGCCGAGATAAGACCCGTACCGACGTTTTCTATTGGCGGCAACGACCAAGCACTCCTGCTTCATGAGGCGTTGCACGACTTTCTCGGAGATGTGTAGCCGGCGCCGGCCAAGTGCTACATGCATTCGCCTGTAACCGTAGCAACGGTGATTGCTCTGGAAGACATCGGCAATGGCAACCCGAGCGTCCGCGTATTTGTCAGGACTCTTTAGCCGGGTGCAGTGATAGAAGTAGGAGCTACGGGCCAATTTCAGTTCAGCCAGCAACTCTGCAAGTGTGTAGGTGTTCTTCAGGGCGTCAACCAGCAGGGTCTTCTCCCGATTGCTTAGGAGCTGCGGGGCGACGCCCAGGCCTTTTTTTAACAGTTCATTGGCTTTCTTCAACAGGTCATGTTCAAGCTGCAAGCGCCGGATGTCACGTTCAAGCAACTCTACGTGCTGCTGCAATTCCGTGAGATCTTTTTGTTTGGGGATAGCTTCAGAATCTTTGTGCCGCTTCATGGATGCAGAGGCCTCACGACCCAGTAGTTGGTTCTTCCAGTTGTACAACGTCGGCCTGCACACCCCCACTGATCGGGCAATGGTCTGCGCATTGGTCGTCCTGGTACAAAGCTCAACCACTGCGGCATTCTTTATCTCCGGCGGGTGCTGAACATTCGGTGCACGCCCCACAATGCGTCGACGAACCTCGGGATGAAATTCGTCAATCCAAGCAGTGAGCAACTCCCTGCATGGGTATCCCAGTGCCCTCAGGGTGGATGCGATGCAACGATCATGATCCAGGTAATGCTGAACCGCCACTTGGATTTGCTCAGCCGTGTACTTCACCCTGGATCGGGTGTACACCGCTTGCAAGTCTCGATCCCGTTCGTACTGTCGATACCAACCCTTGAGGGAATTCTTTGTTGGATAGCCCAACTGCCGAATAGTCGGTCCGGTACGTTTACCGAGTTTGATGTAGAGCTTGACGGCTCGAATACGCTCTTCGTATGAATACATGAACTACCTCCTAGTAGTCCAAGTTATTGTCCGCACCACCGCCTGTCAATTTTCGGTCGGCGGCAACA
>JANYFF010000076.1 GCA_025362825.1 Polaromonas sp.
TTCCCATTAAAAACGATAACTGCGTTGCTTCGTCTTGCCGTGTTAAAGCACTGTCTGCGACTTAGCGCCTTGTTCTCGCTTCTAATGAAAATTGGAATAAGGCCTTCACCTGACAACCAATATGACCACGCCCGACAACGCTCTCCCAGCCCACGCCGCTCCTGATGCCGTCAACGACCTCCTCAATTTCTGGTTCGCTGACGGCTTGCAAAAAGGCTGGCCCACCACCGACATGAAGGACTTGTGGTGGGGCGGCAGCAAGGGGCTGGACGCCACTGTCAAGGATAAATTTAGCGACCGTGTCAACGAGGCTCTGGCCGGTGGCCTGAAGGACTGGGAAGCGCAGCCCCTGAGCCGGCTGGCACTGGTGTTGTTGCTGGACCAGTTCACGCGCAACATCTTTCGCGGCAACAACCAGGCTTTCGCTGGCGATGGCCGCACGCAGCAACTGGTGACAGACGGCCTCGCCAAAGGCTGGGACCAGCAACTGCCGCTGGTGGGCCGGGTATTTTTCTACATGCCGCTGATGCATGCCGAAGACCTGGCACTGCAGGACGAGTGCGTCAGTCGCTTTCGGAAACTGCTGGCCGATGGCCCGGCAGAGCGCAGGCAGATCCTGCAGGGCAACCTCGATTTTGCTGTGCAACATCGCGACATCATTGCGCGCTTTGGGCGCTTTCCGCATCGCAACAATGCGCTCGGCCGCGTCAGCACCGCTGAAGAAGAAATTTTTCTGAAAACCGGCCCGCGCTTTGGCCAGTAAACGGTCATCAAGTGGCCAGCGAAAAGCAGCCACACCCGCAAAAATCTGAATCCGGCTGCAACACGCCTGCGTACCTACTGGTAGCTCTTTAGGGTGAGCAGCCGGTCACGATGTTAGGCGTGCCCGGTTTTCAGGTCCACAGGCCTGCTCGAAAGACCGGGCCTGTGGCTTTTTTGGACCCATGCGCCCAAGTTTCACCGGATCAGCATTTCTCTGTCACATCAGGCAAGAGTTGTCCTACACGGCGACATCAGTGCTGCGGTTTTACTGACTTCAACAGCAGAAAGACTCACAAAAAGCCGCAACTGTGATTGAACGCACCATGAGAAATACACACACCACCCTCTTGGCCTATGGCAAAGGCGCCGTTGCGGCAATCGCGATGGTCACGGGTACGGCTGTCATGATGAGTGCGTTTTCACCTGCTGAGGCCCCGCTCAAGGGCTACAGCCAGAACAAGCTGGCCCAAAACACCTTTCCGCTGGTTAATATTTCAAACATCGAAAGCGTCAACGGCAAGCAGTACCAGCAAATGCCTGACGCAACAGACGTTGCGGATGTACAGGTTACCAACCCGTCATAGCAAAATTTGTTTCGGCGCGTCGCTCAAAAGACGCGTCTCCGTGGCTGCCAAGTGGCTACGGAATAAAGTCCGCAGGCTTCAGTCTGCGGACTTTTCCTTTTTGAAGGTGTAGATGACTTTGAAAAGTCGCCTCTCAAACCCTGCTAGGCGCAGGCGTTAAGAGGAACCGATCAACAGCAGTATTTACCCCGGATTTAACGGCGGTAATAGGTTGGGGCATACCCCTGACGAAAACCGCGATCATCGTCATGGCGGCCATGTTCGTAGTACCCACCCTCACGCCTGTCATGACCCTCGCCATGATTTCGGTACCAGCCATTGCGGTAGCCCGGCTGGACATACACCACCTGCGGCTGTTCGTAAAAATACGAACGGGGTTGGTAATAAACCGGGGCAGGCTGAACATAAACTGGCGCTGGCTGGTAATACACCGGGGCGGGCTGCGTATAAACCGGGTAGGCGTTTGTGACACCCACCTGCACGCCAGGCACCCCTATACCCAACGAAAACGAGACGTTGTCCCTTGCTTGGGCAGCACCGGCAAATCCCATGGCGGCAAGCGCCAGAGATGCCGCGGCACCAGCTACCAAGCCAGAGCGGTTTGTATTAAATAATGACTTCATCTGATTCTCCTATACAGGGTGCGAAGTACCCTGTAGCCATTAAACGCTTCAAGTCCCGCAGCGCCTACAGCTTGCGCGGTTAACTGCGTAGCCAAACGTAACCCGCTAGCCCCTAAAATCCAACGATGACCTCCCCCGTACCCTCCAAAGCCGCGCCAGACAAAGAAAACGCCAAACAGAGCAACTTTTTACGACAGATTATCGAAAAAGACCTGGCAGAAGGCACTTACGCCGGCCGGCACTGGGGTGGCAGCCCCGGCGATGCGGCACACCACGCCAGCGGCCCGGTGGACCCTGAAAAAGTCCGCCTGCGCTTTCCGCCCGAGCCCAACGGCTACCTGCACGTAGGCCACGCCAAAAGCATTTGCCTGAACTTTGGCCTGGCGCGCGACTACGGCGGCGTATGCCACCTGCGCTTTGACGACACCAACCCTGAAAAAGAAGACACCGAATACGTTGACTCTATCAAGGACGCGGTCCAGTGGCTGGGCTTTGACTGGCACAACAATGGGGAAACCAACCTCTACCAGGCCAGCGATTATTTTGACTTCATGTACCGCGCGGCCGAGTATCTGATTGAATCCGGCAACGCCTATGTCGACGAGCAAACGCCCGATGAAATGCGCCACAACCGCGGCGACTTCGGCAAGCCCGGCATTGACAGCCCTTTTCGCAGCCGCACAGTTTCTGAAAACCTTGCGCGTTTTCGCGAGATGCGTGACGGCAAGCTGGCCGACGGCGCCGCCGTGCTGCGCGCCAAAATCGACATGGCATCGCCCAACATCAACATGCGCGACCCGGCCATTTACCGCATACGCCGCGCCCACCACCACAACACCGGCGACACCTGGTGCATCTACCCGATGTACACCTTTGCGCACCCGATAGAAGACGCGCTGGAGCAAATCACCCACAGCATCTGCACGCTGGAGTTTGAAGACCAGCGCCCGTTTTATGACTGGTTACTGGACCGTTTGGCACAAGCCGGCCTGATTGCCACGCCGCACCCGCGCCAATATGAGTTTGCA
>JANYFF010000078.1 GCA_025362825.1 Polaromonas sp.
CCCATGGCGGTGCAGCGCTCGAATTCCTTCATCGCCAGCTCTGGGTCCTGCAGCGGCAACACAAAGCTGCCGACGAAACGCGCGGGGTGATCCGCTGCCCATTGCGCCGCCTGGTCGTTGCAGCGGCGGCACAGGTCCAGGTCGGCCTGCGGTTCGGCCCAACTGCTGCCCTGCAGCACGGTGCTGACGGTGAGTACGCCGATGTCTATGCCGCGCGCATCGAGGTCTTCGATGATGGCGAGCGGGTTGAACATGCGCTCCACCGCATTTTGCGTGCCGGGCCTCGGTGTTTTGGAAGGCGTGGCGCCAAAGCCGGTGAATACCGTCTTGTTGGTCGACGCCTCGAACACGCTGCGTTCCAGCATGTGGACGTGAAAGTCGATAACCAGTGGCTTATTCATTGGGCTTGATGTTGGCGATACGTGCAACCTCGCGCCATTTGGCGAGATCGCCGTTCAGCAGTTTTGCCAGCTCCTGAGAATTTCCCGAGGCGGGCTGCACATGGATGCCGGCCATGCGCTGTGTCATTTCGGGCAGGGCGGTAATGCGGTTGATCTCCGTCTCCAGCCGCTTCACCACAGGCGCAGGCGTGCCGGCTGGCGCAAACAGCCCGGCCCAGAACTGCATCTGCAGCTCTGGCAGACCAACGCTGCCCATGGTCGGCACGGCGGGCAGTTCAGCAAACGGCGTCGGCGACGTGACAGCAACGGCGCGCAGCCGGCCATCGGCCAGCCCCAGCGCTGCCGGGCCGGGATCGACGAAGGCGGTGAGCAGGTCGCCGCTGATGAGGGCGGTGATGGTTTCGCTCATGCTCTTGTACTGGATGAACTCGCCGGTGGTTTGCGTCTTGATCTTGAACTGCTCCGACGCGAACTGGAAGGCCGGGCCTGAGCCGCCATAGTTGGACTTTGCCGGGTTCGCCTTCACATAGGCCACCAGCTCAGGCACCGTCCTGATGGGCAGCTTTGAGTTGACCAGCATCACCAACGGGAAGGTGGCAACCAGCGCGACCGGCGTGAAATCTTTCTGCGCGTCGTAGCGCAGCTTTGGCGTGAGGATGGGCGTGAACACCATGTTGCCGATGGGTCCCATCAGCAGCGTGTAGCCATCGGCCGGCGACTTGGCTACGAAGTCGGTACCTATGATGCCGCCCGCACCCACCTTGTTTTCAACCACCACTGGTTGCTTGAGCGCATCAGCGAGTTTCGTGCCGATCAGCCGCGCCAGCGTGTCCATGCCGCCGCCGGCGGCCTGGCCCACGATGATACGCACCGGCCTGGCAGGAAAGTCCTGCGCAAGGGCCGGTAGTGCTGCGAACAAGGCAGATACTGCCGCAAGCGCAAGACTGCTACGGCGCCGGATGAAATAATGGCCTCTCATAAATCTCCCAATCCTTTCGTCTTGACAAGTGCCAGCGCATTACCAACACCGTCTGATGCAGGCGCGTCACAGGCAAGCCAACGTGGAGAGCACATTTCAGTGATGATGCCCGTGCTCGCCGTGCACATGCTGGTGGGCGATTTCTTCTTCGCTGGCGGCTCGCACTTCCAGCACCTTGACGTCAAAACGCAGTGCCTTGCCGGCCAGCGGGTGGTTGCCGTCCAGCAAGACCGTGTCGCCCTTGATCTTCATGACCGTGAAGATCTGCACCTGGCCGTCGTCGCCGCGGCCTTCAAGCTGGCCGCCGAGTTTGACGCCAGGCGGAAACTGCTTTTTGGGTAGTGAGCGCAGCAGGCTTTCATCACGCACGCCAAAAGCGTCTTCGGGCTGCAAATCCAGCTTGATCTCGTAGCCGGGCAGCTGGCCGTCCAGCGCTTCCTCCAGCTTGGGGAGGGTGTTGCCATAGCCGCCGTGAAGATAAACCATCGGCTCCTTGCTTTCCTCGACGACCTTGCCGCCCAGCTCGGACACCTTGAAGCGCAGAGTAACGGCAGTGTTTTTTTCAATTTTCATGGTGTCTACTTTCAGGTATGTAAAGTGGCCATAGTCCAGGTAATACGGTGGCCTACAGCTATTAAATTAATAGCAATCAGTTTGTTTTGGCTGCGTCCGCCGCACGGCATGCCTGCAGGGACTTGCCGGCCAGTTGCGGCTTGATGGCGTCGAGCTGGGCGCGCAGCGCAGCGTCTACCGCCGGCAGCTTGAGCCTCTGCCCGCGCACCTCGGCCTGAGACTGTATGACCTTGGCGGTGCGCACGCCGCGCTTGGCAATACCGGCCATGGCGGTGTCTGCCTCGTCCTTCGAGCCAAAGACGCCGAGCGACAGCCCGGGCTCAAGCGCCGCGTTGTTCAGCGCATCAAATGTGACGTGCAACTGGCGCAACTCGCCTTTCTTTTTATTGACGGCATCCACGCTGTTGTATTTGCCCATGTACACCATCCAGCGGGCCGGCTCCACGCTGCTCTCTAGCACCCAGCTGCCCTCGGCCAGGCTGCCCTGCAGGCGGTTGCGCAGGGTGGTGGTCTGCTCTTCATTGAAAAGGCCGGCCTGCAGGCATTCGGTGGGCGTGGGGCTGACGGCGAAACCCGCAGTCGCCACAGGGCTGGTGACTGCAGCGTCGAGCTGGCGAGTCTCAACCGGGGTGAGGATGCGCAGCGCCTCGGGGTGGAGTTGCTGGGTCAGGCGCTGCGGCTCCGACTGCGTGGCAGGCGCAAAACCGTAAGGAGCGAGCAGGCCGTGCGTCCAGCCAAAGTAACCCGCATTGGCCAGCACCAGCAGCAGCACCAGCAGCCTCAGCATGGGCCGCCCCCGATTGTCAGAGGGCGGGTGGGCGCGGCGCCGGCTGGCCGGACGCTGACTTCGGAGCTGGTGATTTCTTTCATGCCAGCGGAAGTATGCACCAGCAGCGCGCCGTTTTCGGCGACGCCATGTGCCTCGCCCACCGTGCCGTCAGACAGATGCACGGCCCGGCCGGCCAGCACATCGCGCCGGGCAAACCGTGCCTGAAAAGGGGCAAAGCCAAATTGCTCAAAGGCCTGGATGGCCTGCACCAGCGGTGGTAATACCGTGAGCAGCGCCTGGGCAGCGTCGATGCCCGGGAACACGTCTTCAAGGCCCGCGCCGGGCATGGGTTTAGTAGCCGACGGTGACACACCGGCAACGCCTGCATCAGCGGACGGGAAAGCCGCAGCGCGGATGTTGATGCCGACGCCGATCACCACGTAACGCAGGCCGTCAAGGCTAGCGGTTTCAACCAGGATGCCGGCCAGCTTTCGCTCGCCTTCCGGTCCTTCAAGCCATAGATCGTTGGGCCACTTCAGGCTGATTCGCCTGCTACTGCTGTCATGGTTGCTGTAAGGATCAAGGCTTTCGGCCAAGCTGATGCCGACCACCAGCGACAACCCCGACCAGTCGGCTGGCTGCAGCGGCAGGCCAAGTGAAAAGGTCAGGCTGTCGCCGCGCTGGCTGTGCCAGTTGCGACCGAGGCGACCACGACCGGCGGTCTGCTGCTCGGCCACCAGCAGGATCGGCTCAGGCCGGGGTGCGGCGCCAGGACTGCCGCCGCTACCAAAGGGGTTCCCACGAAATCGACGCATCAGCTCGGTGTTGGTGGAGTCAATGCTGGGCAGGACTTCAACCGTGAAGCCTTCCAATGACGGCGCTACGGCCTCCCAGATCGCCTCTGCGGGCCAGCGGATGGGAATGGCGGCGGACACCAGCGCTCCTCAGTCCGTTTTCTTTTTCTTCTTTGCTGCTACGGCGTCTTTTTTGACGCCGGATTTTTTGTCGGCCTTCTTGTCAGCCCTTGCCTCAGCCTTTTTTTCCGCCTTCTTCAGGGCTTTTTTCTTTGCCGCCTTCTTGTCGGACTTTTCTTTTTTGTCCTTGGGCGCCAGCAAGGTGCCGCGGCAGCTTTTGGCGCCGCACCAGCAGGGGTATTCGGCCAGCAGCTTTGGCGTGTACTTGGCGTCGATGATCAGGCCGTAGTCATAAAACAGCTCTTCGCCAGCCTTGATGTTGCGCAGCGCCTTGATGAAGACGCGGCCATCGGTTTCGTCGGCTTCGCAGTTGGGCTTGCAGCTGTGGTTGATCCAGCGCGACGAGTTGCCGCCATGCTTGGCGTCGATCACATGCTTCTCGTCCATGTGAAAGTAAAACGTGTGGTTGGGGTCCTTAGGATCGTGCGGGTGGCGGCGCAGCGCTTCTTTCCAGGTGATGACCTCACCGATGTACTCAATCAGGGTCTCGCCTTCAGCCAGGTCATGCAGCGCAAACACGCCCTTGCCATGTACACCGGAGCGGCGGGTTTGAATGCGGCGGCTGTCGGTGGCAGGCGTTGCAGGCGCCGGGGTGGAAGGTGTGGAGGCCTGATTTTTTAACACAGCAAAACGCTTCCGGATTTTTTTGGTATGGTTAATTCATGCATGTGCGCGCGTGTACGTGCGCGCACATGCGCGAGAAGTCGGTATTGTAGTGATGCGTTTTAAAGGAGCCCGCGATGGTGCACTGCCAGCCTGGCCGGCGAGGGTTGATTCAGTCCGCGGCACTGACGCTGGCCGCTTCAGCGGTAGGCCTGCCGGTGTGGGCAAACGGGGCGGAAGCGCCGTTGCCGAAGATCGGGAGCGCGCTGCGCCTGCCCGACACCAGGTTGCTGGATGGGCGCTTGTGGAGCCCTTCTGGGATGCAGGGAAAAGCGCTTGTGGTGTACTGGTGGGCAAGCTGGTGCCCATTTTGTGCAGTGCAGTCGCCTCATATAGAAGCACTGTGGCGTGCGCAAAAGACCAACGGCCTGGAGGTTCTGGCACTGTCGATCGACAAGCTGCCAGCACACGCAAACGCTTACATAAAAACAAAGGGGTACAGCTTTCCAGCCGGGATGCTGACACCCCAGGTGGCTAAGATGCTGCCCAAGCCCAGGGGCTTGCCGGTGGTAGTCGTTGTCAAGGTCAATGACCAAGATGGTCGCAGCGGCAAGGTTGTCTTTGCCGAGGCCGGGGAAATGTTCCCCGAAGATATTGAAGGTTTGAAGAAGTACATATGAAAACTCTGGTGATTGCAGAAAAGCCCTCGGTGGCGCAGGACATCGTCCGCGCCATCACGCCGACGGCGGGCAAGTTTGAAAAGCATGACGAGTACTTTGAAAACGACGACTGGCTGGTCACGTCTGCAGTAGGCCACCTGGTTGAAATCCAGGCACCGGAAGAATTTGACGTCAAGCGCGGCAAGTGGAGCTTTGCCAACCTGCCAGTGATCCCGCCTTACTTTGACCTGAAGCCGATGGACAAGACCAAGACGCGGCTCAACGCCATCGTCAAGCTGACCAAACGCAAGGACGTGGACAGCATCGTCAACGCCTGCGATGCCGGCCGTGAAGGCGAGCTGATCTTTCGTTTGATACAGCAGTACGCCAAGAGCAAGCACCCCGTGAAGCGCCTGTGGCTGCAGTCAATGACGCCAGCTGCGATTCGCGACGGCTTTGACAGCCTGCGCACCGAAAAGCAGATGCAGGGACTGGCCGACGCGGCGCGTTCGCGTTCCGAAGCCGACTGGATGGTCGGCATCAATGGCACCCGCGCCATGACAGCCTTCAATTCGCGCGATGGCGGTTTCTTTTTGACGACCGTGGGCCGCGTGCAGACGCCGACGCTGTCGGTGGTGGTCGAACGCGAAGAAAAAATCCGCAAGTTCGTAAGCCGTGATTACTGGGAAATCCACGCGTCCTTCCTGGCTCAAGCCGGCGAATACCCGGCCAAGTGGTTTGACCCGAAGTGGAAAAAAGCCGCGGCGAATGCAGACAACGCTGAACCCGACGTTGAGCTGAAGGCCGACCGCGTCTGGACTGAAAAGGAAGCCCGGGCGATTGCCGAGGCCGTACGCGGTAAATCGGCGACAGTGACGGAAGAAAGCAAGCCCACCACGCAAGCGGCAGGCCAGCTCTTTGATTTGACGTCCCTGCAGCGCGAGGCCAACGGCAAATTTGGTTTTTCAGCCAAGACAACGCTGTCGATCGCGCAAAGCCTGTACGAGCGCCACAAGGCGCTGACCTATCCGCGTACCGACTCACGCGCCCTGCCTGAAGACTATTTGCCGGTCGTCAAAAAGACCTTCGAAATGCTGGCCGACAGCGGCATGCGGCACCTGGCACCGCATGCGCTGGTCGCCCTGAATGGCAACTACATCAAGCCCAGCAAACGCATCTTCGACAACGCCAAGGTGAGCGATCACTTTGCCATCATCCCTACACTGCAAGCGCCCAGCGGCTTGAGCGAAGCTGAGCAAAAGCTCTATGACCTGGTGGTGCGCCGCTTCATGGCGGTGTTCTATCCAAGTGCTGAATACATGGTGACCACGCGCATTTCGCAGGCGGTCGGTCACAGCTTCATGACCCAGGGCAAGGTGCTCGTCAAGCCGGGCTGGCTGGCGATTTACGGCAAGGAGGCCGAAGACGAAAACACCGACGAGAAAGACGCGAAGACCCTGGTGCCGGTCAAACCCGGCGAGATGGTGCGTGCTGAAGTGTGCGAAGCCAAAGGCCTCAAGACCCGGCCGCCTGCACGCTATTCGGAAGCCACCCTGCTGGGTGCCATGGAGGGCGCCGGCAAGACGATTGACGACGACGAGCTGCGTGAAGCCATGCAGGAAAAAGGCCTGGGCACGCCAGCCACCCGCGCCGCCACGATTGAGGGTTTGATTGCCGAGAAATACATGCTGCGCGAAGGCCGCGAGCTGATTCCGACGGCAAAGGCTTTCCAGCTGATGACGCTGTTGCGCGGCCTGGATGTGCAGGAACTGTCCAAAGCCGAACTCACCGGCGACTGGGAATTCAAGCTCGCGCAGATGGAAAAGGGCATGTTGAGCCGCGAAACCTTCATGGCCGAGATCGCCGCCATGACAGAGCGCATGGTCGCCAAGGCCAAGGGCTACGACAAGGACACCATTCCCGGCGACTACGCCACCCTGAGTGCGCCCTGCCCGAACTGCGGCGGCATCGTTAAGGAAAACTACCGCCGGTACACCTGCGTCGGCAAGCACGGTGACGACGGCTGCGGTTTTTCCTTCGGCAAAACACCGGCAGGCCGCACCTTTGAGGTGGCCGAGGTCGAGCAATTTTTGCGCGCCAAAAAAATCGGCCCGCTCGACGGCTTCCGCTCCAAGGCGGGCTGGCCATTCACTGCTGAAATGGTCATCAAGTTTGACGAAGAAACCAAAAACTACAAGCTTGAGTTTGACTTTGGCGACGACAAGAATGCCGAGACCGGCGAGATCGTCGACTTTGGCGAGCAGCAGTCGCTTGGCCACTGCCCGCGCTGTGCATCACGTGTGCTGGAGCTTGGCAAAAACTACGTCTGCGAAAAATCGGTGCCGACCATCGCGCAGCCAACGCCGACCTGCAGCTTCAAGACTGGTCAGGTAATTTTGCAGCAGCCGATAGAGCGTGACCAGATGGTCAAGCTGCTGGAAACCGGCAAGACCGACCTGCTCGACAAGTTTGTATCGATGCGCACGCGCAGGCCCTTTAAGGCCATGCTGGCCTGGGACAAGGAGGCAGACAAGGTGAACTTTGAATTCGCACCGTCGAAATTTCCGCCTCGCAAACCAGCCGCAGCAAAGACAGGCACTGTCAAAACGCCGTTTGGCAAGACGGTGGCCGTGAAGACGGCCGGTGCGCCTGCGGCAAAGAAGGTCGCTGCCAAAAAAGTGGCTGCGAAAAAGCCCGTCGCAGTGAAAACTGCAAAGCCAAAAGTTGCGCGCGTCGCCAAGCCGGGTTCCGGACTCAAGCCGAGCGATGCGCTGGCCGCGGTGATCGGCAGCGAGCCGGTGGCCCGCACCCAGGTCATCAAAAAATTATGGGACTACATCAAGGCCGAAGGATTGCAGGACGCAAAAGACAAGCGCTCCATCAATGCAGACGCCAAGTTGTTGCCGGTCTTCGGCAAACCGCAGGTGACGATGTTTGAACTCGCCGGCATAGTTGGCAAGCATTTGAGTTAGTGCACCGCACGGGCAGCACACCGCAATCCAGACTTCTGCGCATGACCTCCTTTGAAGATCAATTGGTGGAGCACCGGGTTTATCTGATGCGCTTTGCACGCCTGCAGCTGCGCAACGACGCATGGGCCGAAGACGCGGTGTCCGAAACTCTTCTTGCGGCCTTGTCAAAACCGCAGGCTTTCAGCAACCGGTCACAACTCAAGACCTGGCTGGTCGGCATCCTCAAGCA
Source organism: Polaromonas sp. (assembly GCA_025362825.1). GTDB lineage: Bacteria > Pseudomonadota > Gammaproteobacteria > Burkholderiales > Burkholderiaceae_C > Polaromonas. The sequence continues at coordinate 8,160 of JANYFF010000078.1, forward strand.
CAAAGTGATTGACATGATTCGCAGCCATACGCGGGAGGTGTCGACCCCGGATAACGCGGCCGAAGGTGATGGCGACGAGCTGGACCGGCTGGCCTTCAAGGCTGACGGCCACTTTGTACAGCAGCCCAATGATTGGGGCGACCCGCACCAAAC
>JANYFF010000085.1 GCA_025362825.1 Polaromonas sp.
ACGGCGTGCAAGGGCCTGACCTGATGCAGCGCTTTTTGGAACACGCAGAACGGTTTAAAACCGAAATCATTTTTGACCATATCAACACAGTCGATTTGAGCAAGCGCCCTTTCACTCTCACCGGCGACAGCGGCACCTACACCTGCGATACGCTGATCATTGCGACTGGCGCATCGGCCAAATACCTCGGGCTTGCAACAGAGACCGCCTTCATGGGCCGCGGCGTGTCGGGTTGTGCGACCTGCGACGGGTTTTTCTACCGCGAACAGGAGGTGTGCGTTGTGGGCGGCGGCAACACGGCAGTTGAAGAGGCCCTGTACCTTTCAAATATTGCCAGCAAGGTGTACCTCGTCCATAGACGCGACAAATTCAAGGCCGAGGCGATTTTGATCGACAAGCTGCATGACAAGGTTGCCGCCGGGAAAATCGTGCTCAAGACTTTCAACACCCTTGAAGAAGTGCTGGGAGATGCGGGTGGCGTTACCGGCGTCCGGCTGAAAAGCACGGTAAACGAATCCACGCAGGATATCGAACTCAAGGGCTGCTTCATCGCTATCGGCCACCAGCCCAACACCGATATTTTCACCGGGCAACTGGATATGAAAGACGGCTACATCGTCACAAGAACCGGCCTGCAGGGCTTTGCCACCATGACCAGCGTCCCCGGCGTATTTGCAGCTGGCGATGTGCAGGATCATATCTACAGGCAAGCCATCACCAGCGCTGGCACCGGGTGTATGGCCGCACTGGATGCGCAACGCTTTCTCGAACAAAGCGTCTGAAATTTGCACTTATGGCGGCTGCTTCAAGGCTGAGGTGGCGACGCATTTGGCGTGATTACATTTTCACGCTATAATCAAAAGCTTAGCTGCGCATCCATCAGGATGTCAGCATCCGATTTCTATTTTTTTACGGAGAGTGCTCATGGCACGCGTCTGTCAGGTAACGGGCAAAGGCCCGATGGTGGGAAACAATGTTTCTCACGCAAACAACAAAACCAAGCGCCGGTTCATGCCTAATCTGCAGTACCGCCGCTTCTGGGTCGAAACCGAAAACCGCTGGGTGCGTTTACGCATCACTACTGCCGGGCTTCGTCTGATCGACAAAAAAGGCATCGATGCGATCCTGGTAGATCTTCGTGCCCGCGGTGAAGTCTAAGGAGAGAAATCATGGCTAAAGGCGCACGCGAAAAAATCAAGCTGGAATCAACTGCCGGCACGGGTCACTTCTACACGACCACCAAAAACAAGAAAACCACACCAGACAAGATGCTGATCATGAAGTTTGATCCAAAAGCACGCAAGCATGTGGAATACAAGGAAATCAAGCTGAAGTAATTCAGTCTGGTTTGGAACCCTGTGCAGCATCAAAAAAACCCGCTACGTTCTGGCGGGTTTTTTTACGTCTGTCCGGGATCAAGAGGCAGGTAAACACGGAGTGCGTCGATTTGATTTGGGTCGGGCTGATGTAGACCGCAGCGCACATACACGAGAGCTCACGCACAGCCAGCGCCCTGAGCCGGCAGGCAACTAATCAAGACAAGGACAGGCTCAATGCCAATAAACCCGGTGAAGCCCAGAATTAAAAAGCCGCCCCGGCGATCTCTCGCTGGGGCGGCTTTTTCAAATACAGACTTTCACAGCCCTTTATGGGCCAGGCAATGATGAAGTCAGGCGCGTGCGGCGCGCAACTTCCTGGAGAAATCGTTCAGTGCAGCAATACCGCTCTCTTCCGCACGGTGGCACCACGCCTGCAAATCGACGGTGAGTTGCTCGCGTGATGCAGACGTCGTGAGCCACATCTGGCGAAGCTCTTCGCGCATGGTCACCATCTTGTCCAGTACCGGGTGTTCTGCTCGGGCCTGTGCCAATTGTGGTTTGGCAGCAGCAGGCACCTTGTCGTCATCGCGGTGCAGCCAGCGGTTGGCAACGCGCAATACAGAGGCATCGGCATTTCTGGCCTTTAGTGCCTGGATTTCAGTTTTACCGGCACGACGCAGTTCACGCGCGAAACCGGCCATGACTTCATAGCGGTGGGCAATCAGTGCCTCCAGGGTTTTTTCATCGGCGACCGGCTGTATGGAACCCAGCATCAGCTTGGGTGGAACCTTCTTGACGGTGGCCAGGCCAACTTTTTCCAGCGCACGGATGTAAACCCAGCCAATGTCAAACTCATAGGGCTTGACGGAAAACTTGGCCGAGGTCGGATAGGTGTGGTGGTTGTTGTGCAACTCTTCGCCGCCAATCATGATGCCCCATGGCGAAATGTTGGTGCTGGCGTCAGGTGCCTCGAAATTGCGGTAACCCCAATAGTGGCCAATGCCATTGATGATGCCGGCGGCCGTCACGGGAATCCAGATCATCTGAACGGCCCACACGGCCAGACCGGCAACGCCGAACAATGCCAGGTTGATGACCATCATCACGCCCACGCCCTGCCAGCTGTAGCGGGTGTACAGGTTGCGCTCAATCCAGTCGTTGGGTGTGCCATGGCCAAACTTGGACATGGTTTCCTTGTTCTTGCTTTCTGCCCGATAAAGCTCGGCACCCTGCCAGAAAACCTTCTTGATGCCGTGCGCCTGTGGGCTGTGCGGATCTTCAATGGTTTCGCACTTGGCGTGGTGCTTGCGGTGGATCGACACCCACTCTTTCGTCACCTGACCAGTACCCAGCCATAGCCAAAGGCGGAAGAAATGCGCTGGTAGTGCGTGCAGATCCATCGCACGGTGCGCCTGGTGGCGGTGCAGGTAGATGGTGACACTGGCGATGGTGATATGGGTCGTCACCAGCGCGTATAAAACGATTTCCCACCAGCTCCAAGCCAGCAGACCATGTGCCAGCCAATCAAGAGCGGCATCAAAAAACATCATAGAAGTCCTTTAAATAATCCGCGTTAGCCGCTTGCCTTGAAATGCAAAATCGCCGCCGTGCAGATAGCCCCATATTGTATGCGGGGTGCGTCAAAAATCCAAATCCCTGAACCCAACCTACAGAAGCGGACGAAACCGCAAAATACAAGGTATCAATTCCTAAAAATCGTTAACTAATCGCCATTTGTCGGCAAAATCACGTTGATTTTTGCCAAACCGCAGCGAAGAAACCATCTGTCTGGTGCAGGTAAGGCCAGAGACGGAGGTAGGGTCCCCGGACCAGCTTGTCGGCATGTTCGACACCCAGATGGGTCAATATAGGCCCGGCTTCAAGCACGTTGAAGTCTGTATTGGCCAAACTGAACGCTTCCGCAATTTGTTCATTTTCTTCACGGAGAATGCTGCAGGTGGCATAAACCAGACGCCCGCCGGGCTTGAGCAGCCGCGCAGCGCTCTGCAAAATCGCGGTTTGCTTGGCGACCAGTTCTTCAATGGCTTTCGGGTTCTGACGCCATTTCAGGTCTGGATTGCGCCTCAGCGTGCCCAGACCCGAACACGGCGCATCGACCAGAACCCGGTCAATCTTGCCGGCCAGCCGCTTGATACGCTCATCACGCTCATGCGCAATGGCGACTGGATGCACGTTGGACAGGCCGCTGCGCGCCAGCCGCGGCTTCAGGGCATCCAGTCTGTGGCCGGACGTGTCAAAGGCGTAGAGACGGCCGGTACTGCGCATGGTGGCGCCCAGTGCCAGGGTCTTGCCACCAGCGCCAGCGCAAAAATCAACCACCATTTCGCCCCGCTTGGGGTCAACCAGCAAGGCCAGCAACTGCGAGCCTTCATCCTGCACTTCAATGGCACCACGGGTAAAGGCATCGAGCTTGCCCAACTGCGACTTGTCCGCCAGGCGCAAGCCCCATGGCGAGTAAGGCGTGGCTACTGTTTTAAGGCCGGCCTTGGCCAGCTCTTTCTGGATGTCGGCGCGCTTGTCTTTCAGCGTGTTGACACGCATGTCCAGGCCGGCCGGGGCGTTCAGGCTTTCAACCAGCGGCCAGAAATCGTCGCCGAGTTGCGACTTGAGCGGTTCAACCAGCCACTGCGGCAGGTTGTGGCGATGCAATTCCATCAGGTCTTCGGGCTTGACCTGGTCGCAGCGGGACAACCAGTCGATTTCCTGATCGGTCAGCGCGCTTTTGAGAAATTCGCGGTCAGAGACAAAGCCAAGAATCGCCAGTCGCCGCTCGGGCGCGCCACTGCCGTGCTGCGCCAGGTAGGTGTAAAGGTTTTTCTTGCGCAGTACGCCATAAACGGTTTCTGCCAGCGTGGCGCGCTCGCGGGGCCCGAGGCGAAACTCACGAAAATACTTGGACAGCACCATGTCAGCGGGCTGGTCAAATTTAAGAACATGCTTGAGTAACTCAGAGCAACTATCGAGAAGGGCTTTAGGATGCATAGCCTCATATTGTCCCACTCTGTTGAATAAACAAGCATGTCTGAACAACTCCCACCCCTCATCACCACCCCGCTTGGTCTCTATAAACATTACAAAGGCATGCTCTATGAAGTCATGGGCACCGTGCGGCATAGTGAAGATTTAAGCCCGATGACGCTGTACCGTGCGCTCTATGGCGAACGCGGCCTGTGGGTTCGGCCAGCCGCGATGTTTAATGAAGAAGTGGTGATTGATGGCGTGAAGCAGCAGCGATTCACAAAGATTGATGACGCGACGCTGAAAGAATAGTCGGCCGCAGCGCGGGGCAGCGCCTTGCACGCAGTGAAAAGCGTGGTGGCCATATCTTGTCGCCGATAATCGTGGGTTATGTCCCAAGTACTCACAGACTCCCCAGCCGCCACCGAAATCGAAAAACAGGTCAAGCGCCGCCGCACCTTTGCCATTATTTCCCACCCCGATGCCGGCAAGACCACGCTGACTGAAAAGCTGCTGCTGTTTTCGGGCGCAATTCAAATCGCCGGCAGCGTCAAGGCCCGCAAGGCCGCGCGCCATGCAACATCCGACTGGATGGAAATCGAAAAGCAGCGCGGTATTTCAGTCGCCTCTTCGGTCATGCAGATGGAATACCGCGACTGCGTCATCAATCTGCTCGATACCCCTGGTCACCAGGACTTTTCTGAAGACACCTACCGCGTGCTGACAGCCGTCGATGCAGCGCTGATGGTGATTGACGCAGCCAATGGCGTTGAGCCGCAAACCCGTCGCCTGCTGCAGGTTTGCCGCGCGCGTGGCACGCCCATCCTGACTTTTGTCAACAAGATGGACCGCGAGGTGCAGGACCCGATGACCGTGATGGACGAGATCGAACGCGAACTGGGCATGGCTGTGGTGCCGTTTACCTGGCCGGTCGGTATGGGCAAGCTGTTTCATGGCGTTTATGACCGCCGCGAAGACCGCATGCGCGTCTTTAGCCCCGGTGAGGAAAAAGCCGGCGGTGACGATGAAATCCTGGCCGGTCTTGACAACGCAGAGGCTGCCAAGCGCTTTGGCGCAGAGTACGCCCAGGCTCAGGGCGAGATTGAACTGGTAGCGGGCGCCACGCCCCAGTTCGACCGCGAGCTGTTTCTGGCCGGCAAGCAAACGCCGATGTTTTTCGGCTCGGCCATCAACAACTTCGGCGTACAGGAGGTTCTGGACGCGCTGGTGGACCTGGCGCCTGCACCGGGCGACCGCACAGCCATGCAGCGCGTGGTGCATCCGGAAGAAAAGAAATTCTCTGGCGTGGTGTTCAAGATCCAGGCCAATATGGACCCGGCCCACCGTGACCGTATTGCGTTTTTGCGCGTTGCCAGCGGTGAATTCGTGCGCGGCATGCGGCTAAAAGTGGTGCGCAGCGGCAAGGAGCTTCGCCCCAACACCGTTGTCAGTTTCATGAGCCAGCGCCGCGAGTTGCTGGACACCGCTTTTGCCGGTGACATCATCGGCATCCCCAACCACGGCGTGCTTCAGCTGGGAGACACGCTGACAGAAGGCGAAGCCCTGCAGTTTACCGGCCTGCCCTTTTTTGCACCAGAAATGTTTCGCGCTGTTGAAGTCGCCGACCCGCTGCGCAGCAAACAGTTGCGCGCCGGCCTGACGCAGCTCGGTGAAGAAGGCGCCATTCAGGTCTTTCGCCCAATTGCAGGCTCGCTGTTGCTGCTGGGCGCTGTCGGTCAGCTGCAATTTGAAGTCGTGGCACACCGGCTGGAGCATGAATACGGCGTGAAGGCGCGCATCATGCCGAGCAACTTCAATCTGGCCCGCTGGGTCACCTGTGAAGACGCCAACGAGCTGAAGAAATTCATGGATGCAAATGCGCACCGCGTCGCGCTGGATGCGGTTGATGCGCCCACACTACTGGTGGACCACAGCGCCACGCTGCGCGCGGTCGAGCAGCAGTGGCCCAAGATCAAGTTCCATGCACTGCGCGAGCACGCTGGTCTGGTATTTCAGTCAAAAATGTAAGGTTTTAGGGCTGCAGCCCAGGGATTACCTAGGCATGTAGCTATTTTTTTAATAGCGCCCACGGATTGGTCAAGGTGCTGCCGGCAAAGGCAAGGCCGTCTTGTAGCGCACCTGCTTCAGCGCAAAGCTGGAGCGGATTTTTTCAAGTCCCGGAATCGGCGTCAGCTGCTCCAGGATGAATTTTTCAAGCGCACCAATGTCGGCGATGGCGACCCGGATCAGGTAGTCGCTGTCGCCGGTCATCAAATAGCATTCCATCACCTCATCGTGCTCTACGATGCGGCGCTCAAATTCGGCCAGTGACTCCTTGCTCTGCGAGCGCAGGCTGATCGAAATAAACACGCTCAGCCCCAGCCCCAGCGCGGCTGCACTGGCAATTGCCACATAGCGGTCAATCACTTTGGCAGCTTCCAGCGCCTTGACGCGCGCGAGGCAGGGCGACGGGCTCAAATGCACGCGCCGGGCGAGCTCCACGTTGGACAGGGCCCCGTCCCGCTGGAGTTCATCAAGAATCTTCAAATCAAGGCTGTCGAGCTGCATATTGCTTTAAATTTTTAATACGAGGCATTTTATGCTGGAAATATTGCATATAGCCATACATTTAAGCAGCACCTTTCGCGGCTTTCTACGTACATTAGTGATGCCATGAACGACTCCACCGCACACCACCTTCTCGCGCTCGATCACGCGCATTCGCAACCCGACGCCGAGGTCGACCCGGACCCGCATGAAACCGCCGAATGGCGCGAGGCCTTTGAGGCGTTAGTCGCCACGCAGGGCCCGGCTCGCGCGCGGCAGATGCTGCAAACGCTGGCGCTGGTCGCCCGCGGGCAACGCATCGGCTGGCAACCCGAGCTCTGCACACCCTACCTCAACACCATCGCCGTCGACGAACAACCGGTCTTCCCTGGCGACCTGGCGATGGAAGAGCGGCTGGCGTCCCTCATGCGCTGGAATGCACTGGCCATGGTGGTCAAGGCCAACCAGGCAGAAACCGGCGGCTCGGCAGAGCTGGGCGGGCATATTGCCAGCTATGCCAGCGCGGCCGACCTGTTTGAAACCGGCTTTAACCACTTCTTCCATGC
>JANYFF010000087.1 GCA_025362825.1 Polaromonas sp.
CATTGTCAGGCGCAATTGCCATGAGCAGCACGGCGATTGTGGTCAAGCTGTTGTCCGAGCGCATTGAGCTGGAGTCCGAACACGGTAAGCGGATCATGGGCGTGCTGCTATTCCAGGATCTGGCTGTGGTGCCGCTGCTGGTGTTGATTCCAGCGCTGGGCTCGCCTGCTGACCAGCTCTTTACCGCATTGGCGCTGGCCGGCCTGAAGGCGGCGGTCCTGATCGGGCTGCTGCTGACCGGCGGACAGCGTGTCATGCACTGGTGGTTGATGCTGGTTGCCCGGCGCAAGAGCGAAGAGCTGTTTGTGCTCAATCTTCTGCTCGTCACACTGGCCCTTAGCTGGCTGACAGAACTCGCCGGCCTGAGCCTGGCGCTTGGGGCCTTCATCGCGGGCATGCTGATCTCGGAGACCGAATTCAGGCACCAGGTTGAAACCGACATCCGGCCGTTTCACGATGTGCTACTAGGCCTGTTTTTCATCAGCGTTGGCATGATGCTGGACTGGCACATTGTGCTGGAGCGCTGGCCGCTGGTGTTGCTTTTGGCAACGGTACCGGTCCTTTTCAAACTCGTTCTGGTCACAGGCCTCGCACGACTGCTGGGCGCCACCACCGGCGTGTCGCTGCGCACTGGGTTGTATCTGGCGCAAGCCGGCGAGTTCGGCTTCGTATTGCTGACCTTGGCCAGCGAGAGCAGGTTGGTGCCATCCCAGCTGCTCAATCCAATTTTGGCGAGCATGGTGCTGTCCATGCTGGCGACGCCTTTTATCATCATGTACAGCAACCGTATTGTGATGCGCCTGGTGTCCAGCGAGTGGCTGCAACAGTCGCTGCAGATGACCTCCATCGCTCGCAAATCGATCAATGCCAACAAGCACGTCATCATTTGCGGCTATGGCCGCTGCGGCCAGAATCTGGGCCACATGCTCGAACGCGAAGGCATCCAATACATGGCGCTCGACCTCGACCCAGACCGCGTGCAGCAGGCCGCAGCGGCCGGCGACTCGGTGGTTTTTGGCGATGCAGTGCGGCTACAGGCGCTGATGGCCGCAGGGCTTGCACGGGCCAGTGCCGTGGTGGTGACTTACCTGGATACTGCTAGCGCCCTCAAAGTGCTCGCCAATGTGCACGCGCACGCGCCCACCGTGCCGGTCATCGTGCGTACCGTCGACGACCACGACCTTGAAAAGCTGCAGGCCGCTGGTGCTACCGAAGTCGTGCCGGAAGCCATTGAAGGCAGTTTGATGCTGGCCAGCCACGCCCTGGCGCTGGTCGGCGTGCCCATGCGCCGGGTGATTCGCGTGGTGCAGGAGCAGCGCGACGCACGCTACAACCTGCTGCGCGGCTACTTTCGCGGCGCCGATGACGACACTGTCAATGAGCTCGATGAGGAAAGGCTGTCAACGCTGACGCTGCCTGAGAGCGCCAAATCAACCGGTCGTTCGCTCGACTCGCTCGACCTACCGGCGGCTGGTGTCCGCATTGTCAGCCTGCGCCGCAGCAACGGCCAATCCCAGGAACTGAAGGACGATACCGTCCTCGAAGGCGGCGACACGCTGGTGCTGTCGGGCAAACCGGCAGCGCTGGGCATGGCCGAAGACAAGCTGCTGCGCGGACGTGCGGCCAAACCCGCAGCGCCTGCCGCATGACCCTGCCCAACTACCCGACATCAGGAGGCTCCATGCCCGATTTCCAAAACGCCATTCACCAGCCCACCAACCAGTCCGTCAATGACTACCTGCGCAGCCATATACGCACCGTACCCGACTGGCCCGCGCCCGGCGTGCAGTTTCGCGACATCACGCCGCTGCTACAGGACGCCGGCGCTTTCCGTACGCTGATCCAGGCCTTTGTCGAGCGCTACAAAAGCCCGGCGTGGCGCCCCGATGTGGTCGCGGGGCTGGACGCACGCGGCTTCATCCTGGGCGCGGTGATTGCCTATGAACTCCGAGTAGGTTTTGTGCCGATCCGCAAGAAAGGCAAGCTGCCTTTTACGGTGGTTCAGGAAACCTATGAGCTGGAGTACGGCAGTGCAACGGTGGAGCTGCATATGGATGCCGTCAAACCCGGCGACCGCGTACTGCTGGTGGACGATCTGATCGCCACGGGTGGGACCATGATGGCAGGCCGAAAACTACTCGAAAGGCTGGGCGGCGTGGTGATCGGAGGCGCCGCCATTGTGGATTTACCGGAGCTGGGCGGTTCACAGAAGCTGAAAGACTCGGGGCTGAGCCTGTTCACGCTGGTGGACTTTGCCGGCGATTAGAGTTTGCTATTTTATTAATAACTGAAAGCGCCCGGTTTATGGGGGCTGCGGCCATTATTTACCGGGAATTGAGGCTTTTCAGTCTAGGTAAGATCACCATACTGGGTGGCGCTGAGCGCGGGTGCGGTGCCAGACTCTGCCATTTCCGTGTCTTCAAAAC